>DATMXZ010000190.1:0-2913 GCA_035561235.1 Ignavibacteria bacterium | reverse complement strand
GGGAAATTTATTAAATAATTATTAAGATTATGAAAAAAATTTACTTACTGCTGGCATTTCTGATGTTCTTCATTTTAAATGTCAGCGTCTATTCGCAACCTCAGCCTCCGGTATTGCTTAATCCTCCGAACAATGCTACGGGAGTTCCTTTGTTCCCGACATTCGACTGGACTGACGTGTCCGGAGTAACTTACAGAATTCAGATTAACGAAGGCGTTAACGTTATTCTGGATGTTTCGAACCTGACCTCTTCCCAGTACACGCTCGTAACGGCGCTCTTATCGTACGGTACGCAGTATTACTGGAGAGTTGCTTCCGTTAGCGGAAGCAATACAACCTGGTCGGGTTATTGGTATTTCACCACGCAGGACGCGCCTCCTGCAATACCGACACTTGTTTCTCCCCCTAACGGGACTATAAACGTGTCATTGACACCGACTTTAAACTGGAACAGCGCACAGTATGCGCAATATTACAGGTTACAGGTTTCCACCAGCAGTTCGTTTACTTCAACGGTAATCGATATTTCCGGTCTGGTTAATACAGGATATGTTGTGCCGTCAGGAATTCTTTCGAACAACGTGCAGTATTTCTGGAGAGTGAGCGCTTCCAACTCCGGAGGTACAAGCGACTGGTCGACAGCATGGAATTTCACTACAATTCCCGCTCCTCCTCCGGCGCCGACACTCGTATCTCCTGCAAACGGAAATACTAATGTCTCTACGACTCCGACTATGACCTGGAATAACTTGAGCACGGCTACAAATTACCATTTGCAGATATCGCAGTACGCGAATTTCCTTTCGCTTGCGGTTGATCAGACGGGAATCATGGGAACATCATACAGCGTTCCCGCTGGATTCCTCTCCGGAACGACGCAATATTACTGGAGAGTTGCGGGCGCGAATGCCGGCGGTCAGGGAAACTGGTCGAGTATATGGAATTTTACAACAATAATCGGAACCCCTGCGGCTCCGATACTCACTGCGCCTCCCGATTCGTCAATTGGCATATCAAGGAATCCGGTTCTGACCTGGAACTCGGTGCCAAACGCGAACAGTTACAGGGTTCAGGTATCGACGACCCCGACTTTCTCTTCAACCGTTGTAAACGCGGTTACGGGAAGTTCTACTCAATACACCGTAACGACAGCATTGAATTACAATACAATGTATTACTGGAGAGTAAATGCTACGAACGCCGGCGGTACCGGAGCGTGGTCATCTGTTTGGGTCTTTACGACACTCGTTCAGCCACCGTCAATGCCGACTCTCCTTACACCTGCAAATAACGCTACAGGAGTGCCGTTAACACCTACGTTCACGTGGACAACGGTTCCGACCGCGACAAGTTACAGATTGCAGATTTCTACAAGCACGAGTTTCTCGAATATAATAGTCAATGTCGTTCAGACAGGCGCCTCGTATGTTCTTCCCAGCGGCTATCTCGTCGGTAATACGAATTATTACTGGAGAGTTGCGGCGATTAATGAAGGCGGTCAGGGAAGCTGGGCTACTTACTTCCATTTCACGACCCAGCAGTCGTTCACACTTAACCTTAAGGTTTATCTCGAAGGTTTCTGGAACGGCACGACGCAGGTCAGGGACACCGTAAGGGTATCGCTTGCGAACTCGACGTCACCGTATGCAATCGTTGATAATTCGATAGCGTACCTTGACGAGCAGGGCAACGCGAGCATCGGATTCGTGAACGCTCCGAACGGCAGTTACTTCGTTGTTGTGAAACACAGGAACCACCTTGAAACATGGAGCAACACTGCGATGCCGTTCGCCACGGGAAGCACGACGACATTCAACTTTACTGACGCGGTAAATAAGGCCTACGGCAGTAACTTGAAACAGGTTGGCGCGGTGTTTGTCCTATACGGCGGTGACGCTAACACAGACGGATACGTTAACGGTACCGATTATACGGTCTTTAAATCACAGTTCGGCCTGGACAGGTATAAAATTGCCGATTTCAACGGAGACGATTTCGTCGACGGTTACGATGCGCTTATATTGTATGCGAATCTCGGCAAGAGTTATATCCGTCCGTATTAATTTTTTAAATTTAAAAAATTTAATTGTATGAAAAAAATAATTTTAACATTACTTGCGATTTTCCTTATTTCTTCATACTCGGCCGGGCAGGAGAATGTGAAATTTATCCTTCAGAATCCGAGATTTGAAAGCGGAAAGTTCGTAATAGATTTGTACGGTGTCGTTCCCGAAGGGAAGACCTGGAGCCCGGGCAATACCTGCGTCAGGATGAACTACTGGACGTCGGAACCCGCGAACGCCCTTACACTTATTCCGGAAAATCCGGTCGATAACGCTAACTCAAACATATCGAACAACGTCAATTATGACAACATGACTTCCACGTCGATTCTTAATGATACGGCTGTAAGTCTGAACATACTGCTCTTACAGGGCAAACCGGCATATACCTTCATCCCGGGCAATCACTGGCTCGGCTCTTTGAAGTTTAATATTTCCAACATATCGGCGTGCCTCAACATGAATTTCGTTACGACTTCCTCGGTTTTCAATAACCTGACTCCTCTTAGTTTTGGCACCGGATGGACAAGAGTCGATCCGCCTCCGTGCCTTACAAGCGCCGTTCAGAACATAACTACACAAATTCCGAAGGACTTCGTTCTGCATCAGAACTACCCGAATCCTTTCAATCCCGTTACTATGATTAGATTCGGACTTCCGAAAGCAGGTGTCGTGTCGCTCAAGGTCTATGACATACTCGGCAGAGAAGTCGCGAACCTGTTGAACGAATTCAAGAGCGCGGGCGAATACATAGTTGATTTCGATGCTTCGACCCTTAATTCAGGCGTGTATTTCTACAGGCTTGAAACACAGTCTTACAAAGACGTGAAAAGAATGGTTGTGCTAAAAT
>DATMXZ010000189.1:0-13302 GCA_035561235.1 Ignavibacteria bacterium | reverse complement strand
CATATACAATATTCAATTTCATTTCGGCTAATTATGATACTATATCTGCACGGGTTCGCCAGTTCCGGAGCGGCAACCAAAGCAACCGTACTGAGGGAATATGTTTTAAGAGAGAGCACAATTACAGACAAGAACGTCATTTCACCCGACCTGCCGGTTGAACCGAACGGAGCAAAGGCAGTCATCTCGGAAATAATCGAAAGAAGCACTGAAGAAAAAATCGTGTTCGGCAGCAGTCTCGGAGGATTTTACGCCCTGCATGCCGCTTTCAAATACGGTATTCCGTGCGTTCTGATAAATCCCGCCGTAATGCCGCACATCGCGCTTGAAGATTCTGTTGGCAGACATAAAAATTTCAAGACGGACGAAGAATTCGAATTCAAGCGCGAATATCTCGACCAGTTGGAGAAAATTTACGGGGAAATTAATTTTTCGAAAATTAAAAAAGCCGACACCGCGGTGCTTCTCGCAAAGGACGACGCGCTCCTGAATTACAGGAAGACGATGATTTATCTCGAGGGGCACATCGGTTTCCTGCTGCTCGAAGACGACTGCGGACACGAGTTCTCGAAGTTCGGCGAGACACTGCCGAAGGTCTTTGAGTATTTCAAAAACGGGTGGTAACTCACGTATGAAAATACCGAAAAACGGAGACAACGAATGAAACTTCTCGCTAAAGAGCCGGCGGAATCTTTTTTCGATACACTCGCCGAAATATATGACGAAGAAGCGGATTTTTTTACGAAGATAATCGCCTGCAAGAAATGTTTCGACGACCTTTTCAGGGAGATAACGAAAGACGAGAACGTGGCGTTCACGGGCACGTACGGAAGAATCGAGTATGTTTTGCAGAACTGGGGAGCAGGTCTGGAATTGTCCGACAAAATTCATCGCTTCAGGCGTAACGCGGGTTACGTTATTAAAGGCAGGACACAAAAAATCGACGGACAGTTGTTCCTGACGTTCCTGCGGCAGATTTGCGAAATCATAAATGCTCTCACCGAATGCGGCATTCCGGCAAAACTCGCGGAAGTTCTGAAAGATGCGCCCGAAGGATTCGAGGAGACAAAAGCAAGAACTTACGAGACAATCGATTTTTCGAACTGCATCGTACTGAACAAGACAGATATAAAACGCGGAGCCGCGGGCGGAGAAAATTTTTCAATCTTCTGCGAAGATACTTCCGAACTGGGACGGTATTCGCTA
The DNA here is from genome assembly GCA_035561235.1 of Ignavibacteria bacterium. Taxonomy (GTDB): domain Bacteria; phylum Bacteroidota; class Ignavibacteria; order Tepidaquicellales; family Tepidaquicellaceae; genus CAIKZJ01. The sequence goes on along the minus strand of DATMXZ010000189.1, from coordinate 12,096 downwards.
CGCATATACAAGAATCACTTCGAAGACCTCGCGCAACTGCACGAAAGCATAAACAAGTACACCACGCTGAACATACTCAACATAAATATTTCCGTAAAGGAAAAATATTTTTATTCCACGGGTTTCGAGTCGCAGATAATCGTCGAGCCCGACTTCATAGTCGAAGCGTCGGATATTGCCGAATGTTTCGCGAACTACATTTATAATCCTTACATATTTTTTATAAGAAAGTTTATTCCCTCGAAACCCGGCATAGCGGCGTTCAAGGGAAATCTCATAAACGGGCTGATGGACGCCCTTATATCCGACCCGGGCGCAGACCCCGAAGAGGTAATAAACGAACTGATTTCCGAGAACCTGATGAGGGTGCTGTACTACGGAAAGGATGCGATTGAAAATGCCGTCAAGGACATCCTCGAAAATCACTACAAGAACTTAATTATGATTTTCAGATCAAGAAAAACCGACAGCATAAGGATCGAGCCGACTTTCGTCTCGCCACTATACGGAATTCACGGAAGGCTCGACGCTCTCATCGAGCCCGAAGGCGACAGGACGAAGAAAAATGTTTTTGAACTTAAAAGCGGAAACGCGAGAGCCAAAGCCGAGGTCTGGGTAAATCACAGGATGCAGGTCACGTGCTACAACATGCTCCTGAAATCAGCGTTCGGCAAGGACAGGAAAGGCACTTCATCGATACTGTATTCATCGACTTCGGAATCTCCTTTCAGGAATGTCGTGTGCGGACCCGTGGAGGAAAAAAGAGTTCTTCTCGTCCGCAACAGCATCGTATCGGGGCTTTTCAATCTCGCGAACGGGAATTTCGAAATCCTGAATGCTCTGAAGAGCGGCAAGGCGGGAATCATTCCGCGGTTCATGGAGAACGGACTTCTTGATTTCGCCGACCAGATAAAGAACGCGGGCGACACCGACCTGCGGTACTACAGGTATATGCTGTCTTTCATACTGCGCGAACACAGGAGCGCGAAAACCGGAAGCGCGGGCGCGGAGGACGGCGGCTTTGCCTCGCTATGGTCCGAAACCGCGGAGGAAAAGAAAAAAGACTTCAAGATAATTACGAACCTTGTTCTCGAAGAATTCGGCGCGAAGGAACTCCGCTTCAGTGTCAAAGAAAAAGTCAGCCACAATTTCAGGGAAGGCGATATTGCGATTTTGTACAGGAAAGACGTGACGGGCGGCAGCCCCGTGAATGCCGAACTCATCAGAGGTACCATTCAGAAACTCGCGAATGACGAGGTCGTCGTTGAAATGCGGAACAGACAGGTTGACGGAAATTATTTCGCGAAGGGAACCGAGTGGAACATCGAGCACGACGTGATTGAATCGAATTTCTGGAACACAGTAAGGCTGCTGTTCGAATTTGTTAAAGCGCCGAAATACAAGCGCGAGTTGATTCTCGGACTCCGCGAGCCGGAAAAAGGTAGCGCGAAATACGAGAGCGATAAAAGTTTAAGCAAAGACCAGAATGACAACATAAAGAAAGCGGTAACCGCGGAGGACTATTACCTTATTCAGGGACCGCCGGGAACGGGAAAAACATCGACGACGCTTACGGGTATAATAAAAAATCTCGTTAAGTCGAATACGAAAATTGTTATTCTCGCGTACACGAACAGAGCGGTCGAGGAAATCTGCGGCAGCCTTTCAAAGAACGGAATAAATTTTGTAAGGACGGGCAGGAAAGTTTCCGAAGACAGCATGGGCGAGGAATTTATTCCCGTAACAAACGTAGTTATTTCCACTGTTACTTCCTTCGTCTCAAAAATACACGAACTCGAGGGGATTTATGAATTCGACACACTGATTGTCGACGAGGCTTCGCAGTTGACCGAGGCTGATTTATCCGGAATACTGGCGAAGTTCAGAAAGTTCATACTGATAGGCGACCAGAATCAGATGCCGTCCGTCGTGACGCAGACGAATATTGAATCCGAAGTCAAGGACGAGGCATTAAGGCGGCTCGGTATTACCAATTTCAACCGCTCCCTTTTCGAAAGACTCTACGGCGTATGCGTTAAGAAAAAATGGCACCATGCGTACGGCATGCTCGAAACGCATTACAGGATGCACAGAGACATATCGGAGTTGATAAATGTTCATTACGGAAACAAACTGACCGAAGGAAGTGAAACGCAGAACGGTGAATTCACGACGTTCGACGGCGGCTCAAATGACGGCGTGGAAAAAATGCTTTCAAAATCGAGAACTATATTTATTGAAAGCGAATACATAAAAAGTTCTAAAACAAACAGGGACGAAGCGGAAAAAACAGTTTTAATTCTGAAGACAATTAAAAAAGTCTTCGGTGAAAATTTTTCCGAAAAAACCGTGGGAGTCGTTACTCCTTTCAGGGCTCAAATCGCGCTTATAAAAAGTTTTATCGGCGACGCGGAACTGGGCGAAAAAGTTACGATTGACACCGTCGAAAGATTTCAGGGCTCGGAAAGGGAAATTATTATTGCCTCGTTCGCGGTATATAATTCGTTCCAGATGAAAAACCTGCAGTCGCTTAACTCCGCCGACATCGACAGGAAACTTCTTGTTACGCTGTCACGCGCGGCAAACCAGATAATACTTCTTGGATACGCTCCCGTGCTTTCGGAAGGAATATACTACGAACAGGTGATTAAGCACATCAAGAAGAACGGTCTGTATGTTCCACGGAAAGATGCGAAACTTATCTTCGCTAAAAAATAGTACCCGCTGCTCTTGCTATTTTTATATTCCGGCAAAGACCGTAATCTTCCGGATTTATTAGCCGATTGTTTAATCAATCACAATCGTCTCTCCGAATTAGCCCACGGCTTAAGCCGTGGGTATTGATGTCATTAAGAGAAAAACCTTTTTAACGGTTTAACTTCATTCAAAATCAAACCAGAAAACACAAGAGACTTCTCAGAACATCTTCTTGTCGCCGACCATCTTCTCGTAACTGACGTCGTCGGGCTCCCAGAGTTCAATCTTCACGCCGTCGGGATCGAGTATGTGCACGAATTTTCCGTATTCGAATTTTTCTATTTCATCGAGAAACTTTACACCTTCCGCTTTGAGCGACTTCACGAGTTCGTCAAGATTCTCGACACGGAAGTTTATCATGAAATCCTTTTCGGAAGGCTTGAAATACTCCGTCGATTCCTTGAAAGGTGCCCAGAGCGTGAAACCTTTTTTACCCGGCGCGTCCGTCCTGTCCCACACGAAACTCGAGCCGTACTCGTCGGTCTTGAAACCGAGGTGCTTCGAATACCATTCCATTGTTCTCTTTGAATCCTTGCATTTGAAGAAAATACCGCCAATACCTGTGACTTTTTTCATAGAAGTGTGTTGATTTCAGTCAAAATAGGCAAATTTTGGTACTAACTAAAACACAAAATTTTTGTATTTTTATTGTTTGCAGAAAAATATACCGGGATGTAGTTCAGTTGGTAGAATGCGTGCTTTGGGAGCATGAGGTCGCTGGTTCGAGTCCAGTCATCCCGACTAATACAGTTAAATTACATTTCTTAAATCTTATCCAGTAATTAAATTCCTTAAATTTCATTAACTTGGTCTGCCCGTATTGTAAAAATACTATCAAGGAAAAATCCGCGGCAGTCGCCTGTCCGAGGTGCTTCACGCAGCATCACAGGAACTGCTGGGAAGAGCACAACGGATGCGCCGTACCCGATTGCTACGGTAATCCCGACGTAAAGGCGGTCGCCGAAAATGTCGGGAACAAGACTATTGATGAAATACTGCACGGACCGAGTGTTATTTCTCCCGTTCAGCCGAAAGGCACGATTTGCCCTGAATGCGGAAAGGAATGCGGTCCCGGGGAAAGCAGATGCACGTTCTGCGGACACGATTTCAATCCCGAAAAAAAACAGGAACCGCCGGACGATTTCGAAAAAGAGTTCAGGGAAAGGTACAGGGAGAAAGCGGGATTTAAATTCAGACTCCGCATCGCGCTCTTTACAAGCATCGGTATTGTCGCCGTGCTTATCGTATCGTCAATAATTTTTTCATACATAAAACTGAACGAATACTACAGTTCTGAGGAATACAGAATAAAACTGTTCGTGAAGGAATGGAAATATTCGTTCGAAAGCGAGGACATATTCAAATACAGGGATTTGCTCGATAAAGATTATCAATACATAGAGAAATCAGGCAAGCCGGTTAATTTCGACGAAAGAGCGAAGAGAATACAGAAGATGTTTGAGACTTATAAAAAAATCAAAGTGCAGACGGACGACCTTGTTATCAGCAAGGACACTTCGTCGGCAAACTACTCTAACGTAACATTCAACCAGACAATCACGCTGGACAAGAAAGAAGAGAAAGGAAAAAAGACGTTCCGCCTCTACAGGGACAGCGTATCAGCAAAGTGGAAAATCTTCCGCGAATACTTCGAGTAACAATTGGTAATTAATAATTAGTAATTATAAATAATAGTGCGGCATCGAATAACTCCGTAGGTGCGGCATCGAATAGCTCCGTAGGAGCGGCATCGAATAACTTCGTAGGTGCGGCATCGAATAGCTCCGTAGGAGCGGCATCTTTATGAAAAAGAAATCGCAAAAAAGTCCCGTAGGGACGACAGTTTTTTAGATTAGGAAATTACACTCAACAAAAGTCCCGTAGGGACGACAGTATATACTGCCGACCCTACGGGTCTCAAACAAAAATAATTGCTCACGCTAAAATAATGCCGTCCCTATGGGACTAAAACCACGGAAGCAAAACTGCGGGACTGTAGCGGGACTTGAATGGAATAACTAAAAACCGTCAGGACGTAAGTCCTGACGGTCACCGATAAATGCGGGACTGTAGCGGAATTCGGATAAAATAACAAAATACCGTCAGGACTGACGTCCTGACGGTATTCGAAAATTTTCAATTGAAATAATTATCCGCCGAAGATTAGCAAAGCGAGAAGGAGACCTATATTAAGCACAAGACCGAACTGCATGTTGAACTGCGCGGTCATCATAAGATGTTTAGTCCCGAGTTCCCACCTCGGCATTCCGTCTTCGGGAATGTGCTTTATAATCTTCACGAGTTTCAGCGCTGACGGAAGAGTTACTATATTCAGAAGAGCCAGCCAAGGCAGAAGTTTCAGCGCGACAAAAATTATTATTGAGGCGTACGCCCCGAATATCAGAACGTAATACATATACTTCGATAATTGCTCGCCTATAAGTATCGGAATCGTCTTCACACCGAACACCCTGTCGAATTTCATATCGCGAATGTTGTTCGCGTGAAGTATCGCGATTATAAGCAATCCAATCGGCGTTGAAAGCACGACCGGAAGCCAGGAAAATTCCCTTACCTGAACATAATAAGCGCCGAGCGTCATACCCACGCCGAATGACAGAAAAACCATTACGTCCCCGAGCGCCTTGTATTTCAAGGCGAACGGATTGGCAGTGTAATATATCGCGGCGAGTAATCCGAATATCATCAGATACAACACCCACGGACCGCACATCAGCCATAGAACTATTCCGATTACGCAGGCGAGAATAAGCGAGCCGAAAGCCAGAGCCTTCATCGTGCTCATCGAAACGTAACCTTTCGACAACACGAGCGAGCCGCCGTGAGGTATTCCGATTTCGGGGTCTTCTTTGTCAAGACCTTTCTTGAAATCATATATGTCGTTAACTACATTCGAACCGATGTGCACTGACAACGCTCCTATTAAAGTCAGGGCAAAAATTATGAAATCGAATTTGAGTCCCGGATGAAACAGCACGGATAAAAGCGAGCCGTAAAATACGGGAATGACAGACGCGGGAAAAGCGTACGCGCGGGCTGTCATCAGAAAAAGACCGAAGCCTTTGGGTGTATTTGTATTATTTTCCATAGATTAATTAATTCTTCTGCTATTAGAACAAAAATTACGTTCGGGAAGTTTTAAAAAAAAGAAATGAAACTACCCATCATTAGCAAAATAGAGGTAATGCGCGAATAATTCCATTCAATTAATTTACGGGGTTGATAAAACAGGAGATTAACGCGGCGCTTTTAATTCCGGCTCCGCGGAAAAATATCCATTACGCACGCGGAGAATTGTACGTTGATATTTGATTGAATTGTTTTGAATAAAATGGTATTATAATTTGAAACAATGGAAAGCAAAAGAAAGTAATAAAATTGGATGAGCACCGTTCCGGCAAATACCGATTTGATTCTCGACCGCGTTGAAAAGCGCGTTTACGGAGTTTACAGAAAAGAGAGTCTTCTGAATTTTCTCAACGGCATCTTATCGGCATTTTCGGTATTCATCTCTCTCGCAATTCTTTTGTCTGTGCTCGAATCGGCTTTTCATTTTTCCTCTGCTGTTCGGACAATTATTTTCGCGTCTTATTCGGTTTCATTGATTTTCATCTTAGGATACATTGCCGCCGGATTTTTTTACAGAACGTCGCGAAAGAGGTTCAATCCCGTATATTACTCGTCGAGAATCGGCAGTTATTTTCCAGCAGTGCGCGACAGGCTGTCAAATGCGATTTCCCTTTACAGGAAAAGGAACGACGACGCGTACACGTCGAGGGAACTCGTCAGCGCAAATCTCAGTAAGACTGCCGAAGACACCGAGCGGATTAATCTTGAGGAATTCATAAGTTACGCCGGGACAAGGAAAAGGATATATACGCTTTTATCAGTCATAACAATCGCATCCGTCTTGTTCCTTCTCACTCCCCTTTCGGATTCATTGGGCAGGCTTATAAATTTCGGAAAGAATTTCGGCGGAACCACGAACACCGCGGGAACTGAGAGCGGTGAAGTCGACGCGTTCATTAAATCGTTCAGTGTCACAATCGAATACCCCGCATACACGAAACTTCAGCCGAAGACATTGGAAGAAAACGCGGGTGATGTCGTCTGCATCGAAGGAAGCGTTCTTAAGTTCAGCATCACAACCGCGGAAGAAATGTCAGAAGCGGGTATTGACTATAACGGCGGTTATTCCGCTTTCAGGATTAACGGCAACTCGGCTGAAGGCAGCGTCATAACAGGCAAAGAAGGATATTATAAATTCATTATAAAGAACAGGGAAGGACGGGAGAATTCGAACAGGAAAACGTATTCCATAAAACTGATGCCGGATATGCCGCCTGAAATAAAGATTGTCTTCCCCGGAGAAAGCGAGTACAGTATTTTCGGAAGCGGTGAAGTTGACCTGAAGACCATAATTACTGACGATTTCGGATTTTCGAAATTAATGCTGTACCACAAAAAAAGCGGCGCCATATCGTCCGCTTCAAACGGTTTTTCGGGAACGGTAATTCCCATAAACAATCCCGATGCAACGTCTCTCGAAATAACATATCCCTGGCTGATTCAGGGCTTGCAGCAGGGCGCGAGATATGAGTATTACCTCGAAGTAACCGACAATTCAGGGAAGACCGCGCGTACGGAAACGAGATTCATTGTGTATAACACAACCGCTTCATACCTGAAAAAAACCGAAACCACTACTAAGGACATAAAGTCGGATTTAAAAACTCTTCTCGAAAACGTTGAGAAACTTCAGCGGGAAATAAACGACATAAAGAACAATCCCGAAGAGAACGCCGTCAACGAGCAGAGGAAAAAGGAATTGCAGACAAAGGTTGAGAGCGTTCAGAAAAATCTCGATGCCGTCCAGAACAAGATTGACCAAACGCTCAAGGAACTGACGCAAAATCCCGTGCTTAGCGAAAAAACTCTCGAGCAGTTCATGAAACTTCAGGAGTTATTCAATAAGATAAACACGCCCGAGTTCAGAGAAATGCTCCGCAAACTGCAGGAGGCGATGAAAAAGAACACGGAACAGTTCAAGCGCGACTTGAACGATATGAAGTTCGATGAAGAGGCATTCAGGAAACAACTCGAGCAGGTGATGGAACTAATGAAGAAGATTGAAAACCTGCAGAAAATGGGAGACCTGACGCAGAAACTCGACGACATGACTAAGATGCAGGATGAACTCAGGAAAGAGACGGAACAGACACAGAAGAACAACGACAGCAAGATGAACACTCTCGCCGACAAGCAGAAAGATATCAAGGAAAACTTTGACAAATTCAAGCAGGACATGAAAGACCTCATAGACAATATGAAGAGCACTAAGAACGAAATGGATACCAAAAGCCTCGAGAATCTTCTGAAGAAGATGAACGAGCGCCAGACCGAAAACAAGATGCAGAAGTCGTCGAGCGAATTGTTCAAGGGTCAGAAAGAGCAGTCGGAGAATACACAGAAGGACATATCCGAAGATATGAATGAGTTCAATCAGGAGATGCAGGATAATCTCGAAGGCGCTATGAACAATATGGATTTGAACAACAAGATGATGGACAGGATGAAGAGCATTAAAAAGAACTTCGAGAGACTGTCTGAGCAGGAGCAGGATTTGAAAGACGAAACGGGAAAACTCGACAAAGACGACAGGGAAGATTTCAATGATTTATCCGGTGAACAGAATAAGATTAAGAAAGACCTTACCTCGAACATCGAAGACCTGATGAACATGACGAAGGAAGGAATGCAGTTGTCGCCCGAACTCGGCAAGGAATTAGGCGGCGCCCACAACAGCATGAACAAGTCGGAAGGCAACCTTAAAAACGGCGAGAAAAATCCCGCGATGAGCAATCAGGGCAAAGCGATTGAATCGCTTAACAACGCCGCTAAAATGCTCGGCGATATGATTGACCAGATGGGAAAACAGCAGGGCAAGGGGAAAAAAGGCGATGGAAGAATGGGACAATTGATGCAGAGGCTCGGTCAGTTGATTATGATGCAGCAGGGAGTTAACGGCAAGATGAGCAATATGGGTCAGAACGGAAGAACCGGGCGCGACGGAAAAGGCGGGCAGGAAGAACTGTCGCAGGAGCAAAAGGATGCGCTTGACAAACTGAGACTCGAGCAGTATGAGATTCGGAAATCTCTTGAGGAACTCAATGCCGAATATGAAAAGGAGAAAAACAGGACGGGCGATAAAATGCTCGGCGACCTCAAAGAGGTGGAAAAGGAAATGCTGGAATCCATAAGGCAGATGAGCGAATACAGCGTCGATGAAAAACTTCTCGAAAGACAGAACAGAATTCTATCGAGAATGCTCGACGCGCAGTTGTCACAGAGAGAAAAGGATTACGAGCAGAAACGTGAATCGAAACCCGGGGATAACGTCACGAGAAAATCACCGTCGGAATTCGTTATAAGCGGTCCGAGAACCGAAAACGCTCTTAAAGACGACCTGCTGAGAATGGAAAAACAGGGATACACCGAAGACTACGAAAAACTCATAATCGAATACAACAAACTGATAAAGAAATAAGTCAGTACTTTTTCATCCACAAGGAAAAGAACACGTCGTAAACCAGATACTTCCCGTTATTGTTTAAAAGAATTTCCTTTTCCAGTAGCGACGCCAGCGCCCGCTGTATGCTGCTCGGCGACTTTAAACCGTACATGTTGACGAACTCCGCCGCGAGCGGTTTTTCGACGCTCCCCTCTTTCGCAACTGCCTTGACCAGCCGCCATTGCGTATCCGTGAGAAGGTTTCTGTAATTATTATACACGGGCTGGTTCTCAAGCAGTATTTCGTCCAGCGTATCATAGAGCATCTTATCGCTTCCCCTGAACCGTTTTGAATATAAACGGTTGCAGAAATACTGAACATAGTACGTATGGCAGCGGCAGGTGTCGAGCACGAACTCCGCCTGCTTTTCTTCTATCTTAAGACCACCGGTCCTGAACTTCCCGGTTATGAATGATTTGTATTCCTCCCTGCTTATTTCTCCGAGATAGAGATGCTGGGTGCTTCTGTAGAAAGGACCCGCAGCGTCGTTGAATATCGCCTCCATCATTCCCCTGCTGCTCCCGCAGAATATGAAATTAATGTTCCTGCAGTTTTGAAAAAGAGAACGGAGCATCGATTCCGTATTCTTATCAGGGAACCTGAGTATCGACTGGAATTCATCGAACGCGATTAAAACTTTTTTGTCGTCCTTTTCGAGATAGGACAAAATCCCCTCGAGATTCTCCTGCTTTCCACGCGCGTCGCCAATACCGAACTTGATTTCCGGCTTGCCCGTGTAAGGGTCAACTGAAAGCGAAGCGTTTAAAGCGCGAAGCAGCGCAGCGATTTTTTTCGGAAAAGTTTTAACCGTGAATCCGAAATGACGTGTTACCGCGTTGGCGAGAAGCAGCGTGAGGTCCTGCAGCGAGGCGGCGGGGAACAGGTCAACATAAATGCAGTCCGCCTCTTTTCCGAGCGATGAGAACAGATACTTCACAAGCGAGGATTTTCCCATCCGCCTGAGCGAATAAAGCGTGACGTTGCGTCCGTTCCGGAACGCCTCCTTTAGTTTCGCCAGTTCGGATTTCCTGTCGCAGAAATAACCCGCTCCCGCGAAACCGCTTACGATGAATGGATTCATGATTATGCGTTTTGCGTTATGCAAGATGCATAATTAATTTTAAATTTCAAATGGTAAATTTTAAATTGAATGCCGTTGCGTTTCTTCTCTCGCGCAAAGCGGGGAGATGGAACGGATTCTATCTGACTGTTTTAAGGTTAAGACGCTTTATAACTTCGCTTAATAAAAAAGGGATGCTATGCATCCCTTTTCTCCTAATTCCGGTTTTTGCCGGTACAAATATTTTTTATGTTACGGAAATATTCCGAGGTCCATATACGATACGGCAATCTTGTCTATCGCGTGCACGAAAGCCGCCGTTCTGAAACTGTCAATCTTTGGGTTCTTGACTTTTATGTCCCGAATCTGGTGATAAGCCATTATCATCGTATCTTCGAGACCCGAATTCACGAGGTCGAGTTCGTTCGGTCCCGTAATCACTACGTTTCTCTGCGTCTGCGTCAGTTTTTTCCCCGTAAGGTTTTCCACCACGTTAACCATGTTTGTATGAGTCGCCTCGTCGTACCTTCTGTCCATTCTACCGAATGAAACGTGCTGGAGGTTTTTCAGCCATTCGAAATACGATACCGTTACGCCGCCCGCGTTCGCGTACATATCCGCGAGAACGAGAATGCCCTTCTTCAATAGTATCTCTTCCGCTTCGGCTGTAACCGGTCCGTTGGCGCCTTCGACGATAATCTTAGCCTTTATGTTCGCCGCATTGTTTATCGTTATCTGATTTTCGAGCGCCGCGGGAACGAGTATGTCGCACTCGAGTTCGAGCACTTCGCCCGGCGTTTTGAAATTCTTCGCCTTTTTGAAATTCAATATTGAGCCTGTTTCTTTTCTGTGCTTGAACACGTCTTCAACATTAATTCCGTTCGGGTCATAAATTCCGCCTTCTCTCTCGGCAAGTCCGACTATGACGGCGCCGCCATCGTTCTGCATCAGGTATGCCGCCCAATAACCCACGTTTCCGAGTCCCTGAACTATAACCTTCTTGCCTTCGAGCCCCTGTGTGAGTCCGAGTTTTTTCATATCCTCTTCTACGCGGCAGGCTTCGCGCGCTGCAAAATACACGCCTCTTCCCGTCGCTTCTTTCCTGCCGAGAATCCCGTGCTGGCTAAGCGGCTTTCCCGTCACGCACGCCATCGAATCCGTCTGGCTCGTGTTGGAAGAATTGAAAGTCGCGTATGTATCGGCTATCCACGCCATTTCTCTCGGTCCCGTGCCGTAATCGGGTGCGGGAACGTCTATTCCCGGTCCTATGAAATTTTTCTTTATGAGTTCGGAAGTGTATCTTCTCGTTATTCTCTCGAGTTCTGACGCCCTGAATTTCGAAGGCTCGACCTTGATGCCGCCTTTAGCGCCTCCAAACGGCACGTTGACGACGGCGCATTTGTACGTCATCAAAGCCGCGAGCGCCTTGACTTCGTCCTCGTTCACCATCTCGCTGTAACGAATGCCGCCCTTTACGGGAAGCATGTGGTGAGAGTGCTCCACGCGGTATGCGTCGATTGTGACGTAGTTGTCGTCATCGAGTCTGAGCGGGAACTGAAAATGATAAATTGAATTGCACATCTTTATCTGCTGAAGCAAACCCGCGGGGTAGTTCAGGTGTTTTGCGGCTTTATCAAAAAAATTACACACATCCGCAAAGAAATTTGTATTCTCCATAAAAGTGAGT
>DATMXZ010000188.1:0-12538 GCA_035561235.1 Ignavibacteria bacterium | reverse complement strand
CCAATTATGGATATCAATATATCATTAATCCTTTTGACAAATAAATATTTTTTTCTGTCTGTCATTTAAAGATTGTATCTAAACAGTTTAATTCTTTCCCGCACAATTTTATGCCATGCGGACGGTTGTATAAGCAGGTTCATTGAGAGAAAGCACTCCTGAGTACAGGAGCATTCATCGTACTGTATTTTTTCACGGATTCTCAGGGCACGGGGCGAGTTCCATAATGACTTGAAATCATAGCCGTTCTCTCTCAAATTGCCGAAGTTTTCATCATATAATTCGCACGGATAAACACCGCCGTCATGGGTAATCACTGCAATAAAAGAGCCTGCAGAACATCCGCCGCCCCTCTTTTTTCCTTTCAATATTTCTTCAATTACCTGTCTTCTTACATTATTCTTAGCGGTCAGCCATTTTGCAGTCAGATGACCTGAGTGTCCGTGATAACTTTTTTGTATTATTCTGTTATTGATCAACTCTGACGCTCTCGAATATTTATCAATATCAACGGTTCCGGATTTTGCATCTCTTGGATTTCCGCGTGTGATATTAATCATCCATTCTCCGTCATGATGAATTTTTTCAACTATTCCTGAGATATCTTCTAAAAGATTCTGATTGTCGCGGGACACTGTAGTTATTATCCCGACATCAATATTGCTATAATGCCGTTTGATGACGTTTAATTCCCTGATAGTTTCAACGGCAGAAACGTACGATTTCTTAACCTGTCTTATATAATCGTGCGTTTCTTCATCTCCGTCAAGCGAAACGTCAACACGAAAAGGTATTTTAATACGACTCAGTATCTTACGGGTTTTACCAATAACGATATCTGTATCGAAGCCCGAGGTCGGGATTTGCAATCTTCCGATTTTATTATTTTTCACGAATAACTCGGAGATGTCTGCAATATCGTCTCTTAAAAATGCTTCCCCACCTGTCAGGCTGAGAAAATATATGCGGTTCATACCGGAAGAGATTTTTTCGAGTTCGTCAAATGACAGGGCTTTCCCTTCAGCATGTGTCAGTTTCCAGTCCTCATTAAACCAGCAATGCCTGCATTTAAGCCAGCATTTGTCTGTAACAAACAAAATGAGATAGAGCGGAGTTCTTAAAATACGTGAAATGCCTTTCGTGAGAACGCTATATACAAAGGCTCTGATTTTCATATTTCCCTATTGATATAATCCGCGCCTTTTAAAGGGATTATGTTTTTACCGTAAGACAGCATATATTTGATCAATTCAAGATTCATCCTGTATCTTTCTTCCCTGCTGCTTAAGTATTTTTTTTGAAGCAAAGGAAGTCTGGACGTATTTGTTCCCGTAAATCCGCTGAACTCATACGAGTGAAACTGGTAAACAATCGGTTTCCCGCTCTGAACTGATTCCCGCATAAGAAAATCAAAGAATGATTTCATGAATTCAAAACCTAACAGGTACATTATCCCGGAATTAAATGGCAATAGCATACAACTTAAAGGTACAACTATAATTCCGGAACTGCCTCTTCTGTATGGATTGTTCAGCGATGCTCTGTAAGTATTTCTCGGAGCAGTCAGCCATCTTATGTCCCCTCCCTTCGAATAAAAAAAATCAATTCTCTGAGAACAAACGGAAAAATCAGCCTTGTATCCCGATTCGGCAAGCACTTCATGAGTTATGGATGATGTTGACATAAACGGGCCTCTGAAACAAATTGGTTTTCGAGAAAATTCGGATGCCGCAAATCCGTCAAATAACGAAATATTCTTCTCGACAGCCGGTCTGTTTAATAACTTATAATTCTCGTCGTCCGAATGATTTATTCCGTGGCACCCGACCTCTAACATATCAGGATTTGTATCCGACAACTCCTTCTTAAACATTCGCAGCGCGTCAAGTGTAGAAAAGAACGTACAGGGAATTTTCAAGTTCTCGAAGTCAAACAATATTTTTTTAATAGCAACGGACTGTCCTTCGACATCGTGGTCATATGCGATTTCAAGATCATTCGTTATTATCAGAGGCACAGTCATTATCTCTTAAAAATAATATCAAATAAAGACCAGAATGCTGCGATAGTATTTCTGTGAAGCATGCGTTTTGGCTCTTTAAGGAATCTGTAAAGCCACTCGAGCCGTAATGCCCGGACAAAACCGGGAGCTCGTTTTTTCATTCCTGAAATAAAATCAAACAGCCCGCCCGTGCACCACACGGCTTTAACATTTAATCGATTTAAGTTTCTGAGCGCGAATTTCTCCTGCAGTGGGAAACCCATTGCCGCAATGAGTATATCCGTATTTTTATTATTTACGTCATTGACAATTTCCTCTTCTGTCTTTTCATCAAAATAGCCACTATGAATTCCGGCGATATTAACCGACGGATACTCTTTGCGGATTTTATCCGCAATCCCTTCCGCAGCCTGAAGAACAGAGCCAAGAAGATATATTCTGTAAGGGCATCCAGAAAGGCTTTTCATTAAAACCGGAAAAAGATCAGTCCCGTTAACGTCGGGAACAATTCCCCTGCCTCTCAAGAAAAAACCGGTTTTCATCCCAATTCCTTCGAAGAACATCGTACTGTTATTCCCAAGGGCTTCTTTCAATCCGTCGTCGCGCATCAGGTAAAAATAATTTCTAAGATTTATGTGGGTTATTATTTTTCCTGTCATTCCGCTGAGGACCATGTTCAGTATGTATTCAAGCGCATCCTCATAACTTCCCGCGTGCAATTTTATGCCTCTGAAGGATACCTCTTTCATATTAATCTGATTTTTCTTTTTTAATTTTAAAAAGCAAATCCGCAAGAAAGCCGGCAGGCAGAACGGATGCGACAAAATGTAAAATCCTGTTACGCGTTCCCGGAATGATGAGCCTGCGGCCTTTTAACATTTGCATATAGCCGTATCTTGCTGCGTAAACAGGTTCGGCAGTTTTGACGACGGGTGCAGGGACAGATGCTCCTGAAAACGCTTTGCCGAGAAAACCTGTATTTAGAGGGCCCGGGCAAAGTACTGAGATACTAATATCAGACTTTTTTAATTCCGCGGATACGGCAAGCGAGAATGATAAAACATAAGACTTGCTCGCATAATAAACTGACATCATCGGACCCGGTTTAAATGCTGCAGTTGAAGCGACATTTAGTATTTTCCCTCCACCGAATCTCTTCATATTCCGTACCGCCACTTTAGTAAGGAAAGTAAGGGCAGAACAATTTACAGATATAATATCCTGTTCTATTAAATAATCGGTATTCTCGAAACAGCCCGAAATGCCAAAGCCGGCATTATTGATGAAAATATCGATGCCATGATTTCTGTTGTCTAAAATGTCCTTTATTTTTTCGAGTCCTGAATATTTTGTCAAATCGGCTTCAAAAATTTCAGCATCGATTCCGTACTTTTTCTTGACGATTGTCTTTATTTCTTCCAACCGGCTGACATCCCTTCCCGTAAGCAATAAATCGTATTTATCCGCCGCAAGCACGTCCACGAAAGAAAAGCCGAGACCGCCCGTAGCGCCTGTAATAAACGCGGTTTTTCTATTATCCGACATAAAATAAGGTTTAATTAGAATAAGGGAAAACGGTTACATTACAATTTGAAATTGCGTAATATTTTCCATATAATCCATATAATAAATTACAATTAACTACGAGAGGAATAAAAAAAGGCGGATATGCATCCGCCTTTTTTAGTTATATTTAAAACCGTGTTACTTTGTCGCCAGATACTGGTATGTACCGTCGCCATTAATCTGCAGAGTAACCAACTTGCAGGCGTCGATGTTACTGAACACGACGAAATTCCCCGCCGTATCCGTTATCTTCATATCGAACATGCAGGTCTGACCGTAATCGGCCGGGATTGTAACAGTAACGGTCGAGCCGTTCTCGAACAGACTGTTCGGAAGAATATCGTTTCCCCAGTGCTCTGTTTCTGACGGTGTTACAAAAATATCTACAAGCGTAAAGCCCGTGTTGTTGATTACATCGTAAGTAAGAGCCTGAGCCGATGAGTTCTTCGTTGAGAACAAAGAAATTACCGCGATAACGGCAAACAGAAATAAGTACTTTCTCATTTTTTCCCCTTTGATTTGATTAATATACAATAGTTTAGTATGCAACCAATAAAGCGGGATAGAAATTCCAAAAAATGCAGAAAAAAAAATAAATTACAGGGATGATATTTTACTAAACGTTCAGCGTTTATTTGTTTCAAACTTTGACAAACGCGCAGCGTCTTCGACAGGATAAAAAAGTTTGTTCAGACCGTTGAAGAATAATCCCCAGATTACCACGCCGGCTGCCAAGGGTATGAGCAATTCAATATTCAGTATTGATTCCCTCCAGGAAACGTAGAGAAGCGTGACACCTGTAATAGCCATTGATGCCATAAGACCTGAGAACATTGTAACGAGAAATTTCCTGTAGTTTAAAAGAATTCCGCCGATTATTCCGAAACCCGCGTTAACGAGCCAAAGCGTCCCCGCATCCGGAATTAAGACAACTTTTATTTCCATATCCGGCTGATTGAAAAATCCCATATAAGTTATTGACAATACGCATGCAGTTATGAAACACAGGAAACCGATTATCGAGAGAATTTTATTTAATGTATTCAATTGATTTCAGACGTTTTTATTAAAAATAAAATCTTTAGATTCCGGTTTCAATGCCGGAATAACTCCGTAATATTAGTATTTTTCGACTTTCAGGTATTCTTAGTTTTTATGATATTGCAATGTGAACAAGAGATGGCAAAGAAGTCAAATACATACAAGCCCGACTGGGTGCCTGAAAATGCGGGGAAGGAATTCGCAACGAGCGTCGTAAAAGGGGTCAATCCAAAGGATATTAAAAAATCCGATAAACCGGTGAAATCGAGGAAGCACCTTGATATAGACGATTATGTTAACGGTGTTCTCGCTAACGACCGTGTAGTACTCGCCAGAACGATAACACTGATTGAAAGCAATTCGCACATTCATAATGAAACCGCACAGAAAGTGCTCAAGAAAATTCTTCCAGATACGGGGAAATCCCTGCGCATAGGAATCACGGGCGTGCCCGGAGCGGGAAAGAGCACATTCATCGAATCGCTCGGACTCTACCTGATATCGAAAGGTCACAAAGTCGCGGTGTTGGCGATTGACCCGTCGAGTACGATTACAAAAGGCAGTATACTCGGAGACAAGACCAGAATGGAGAATCTCGCGCGGCAGGAGAACTGCTTCATTAGACCTTCGCCTTCGGGCGGTACGCTCGGCGGAGTCGCGCGTAAGACGCGAGAGACGATGCTGGTATGCGAGGCCGCGGGTTACGACGTCATTCTAATTGAAACCGTAGGCGTCGGGCAGAGTGAAACGACGGTGCGCTCGATGGTAGATTTCTTCCTTCTGCTGATGATAGCCGGCGCGGGCGATGAACTTCAGGGAATAAAGAAAGGAGTCATCGAACTCGCCGACGCTCTGCTAATAAACAAGGCTGACGGAGACAACAAACAAAAAGCGCTGCTCGCCAAAACAGATTTCTCAATGGCGCTGCACTACATACAGCACGCGACGAGAGGATGGAAGACCGAGGCTCATATCTGTTCGGCGCTGAACGGCGAAGGCATCACGGAAATCTGGAATGAGATAATGAAGTTCCGGGATATCACGAAGGAAAACGGGGTGTTTTACGAACGAAGAAAATCACAGACAATCGAATGGATGAACAAAATGATAGAGGAAAAACTTCTATCGGGATTTTATGACAACAACGTAATAAGGAAAGAACTTGATATCATATCCGCGAAAGTACTGAGAGGAGACATACTCCCTCCCGCCGCGGCGGAAATGCTTCTTGAAGTCTATAAACTCGAAAGGAAGAAATAAAAAAGGGACGCTAAAGCGTCCCTTCAAATCGTTTTTATCAGATATTAATATTCCATTTCCTGCTGTTCCAGATTTTCTTCTTTGGGTTTCTGTCGCTTCTGCTTTTTCTCGTCAGTTCCGATTTTGTAATTAAAAGTCAGGAAGAACATTCTCGAATCGCGCTTGTGGTACATTTCCGCCGAGTAAGTGTTCGTCGAACTGTGTATTACGAATTTCTGTGTATTGAATATGTCGCTTATTCTGAATCCAATGCTCATTCTCTTATTCAAAAAATCTTTTTTCACCGCGATATCGCAGGACTGCATCGGGTCGGTATAACCCTGGGCGGATACGTTCTTTCCCTGATAGAAATAAGACAACTGAACATCGAACAGGTTCGGAATCGCCATGTTCGAAACCATTTTCGCCGTCCAACTGTAACCGCTGTTGTCAAGTTCTCCGTTTATGTTGCCTGAAAGTTCCGTCCTGAAATAACTCGCGCTGGCATTAACGGACCACCACTTTGCAATAGAGCCGGTTCCGATAAGTTCAACTCCGTAAGTTTTGGCTTCCGACAGATTTTTAAACGTATAGGTTGATATTCCGCTTGAGTCCATCGACGCGAACCGCGTGATTACGTCCGTTGTAATTCTGTAAAATGTCGAGCCGGTCAGAGCAAATGTCGAAAGGTATTTTACCAGACCGAGTTCCACTCCGTTTATGTATTCAGGCTTCAGGTAAGGATTTCCGACTCTGATATTCTGAGGGTCGGAACGGTCGGCGAACGGATTTAGGAATCCAAGTCTTGGCCGGTTAATTCTCCTCGTGAAACTCAACTGCGATTCTATAGTGTTTGTTATGCCCTGCTTAAGAAACAAACTTGGGAAGAAACTGAAATAATTATTTTCATAGTTTGCCGCGCTTTCGACCTGTTCAGACTTAGTATATGACTGTTCGAGACGCAAACCTAACTGGTATCCGAATTTCTTGTAACTGTTTTCAAAAGTGCCGTAAACCGCGTGAACCTGTTCGTTATAGCGGAAGTTATCCCTTAAAAGAATATCTTCAACGAACCGGTTAACGTTATAATCGTAATTCTCCGCCCTGTAATAATTATCCGTTCTTCTTATTACGCTTCTGAACCCGACTTCGAATTTACTTTTCAGTTTATACGTGTTTTCGGCGTCTTCCTTCAGCGGATGCGTGTAATCGGCCTGCAGCGTGTAAGAATCGAATTTTTCATTCGTATAGTCATTCAATCTTAAGGGATTTATTGCAAGCGGGTTTCCGTAAACATCGGTATAGTAAGTGTTTAGAATTTGTGTGTTTCTCTCGAATGAATTCGAAAACTGGAATGACGCGTTAAGTTCCTGAAATTTCCTTCCGAATTTCTGTCTGAAATTCACATTAGCGTCAACACCGTATTCCTTATCGTCGTCAGAGTTTGCGGAATTATAAAAATTATTCGGGATTCCTGACAGCGTAAAGTTTTTCGAGTCGGATTTCTCGCTCCTGTTCCTGTTCCTGTTGCTGTAACTCAGAGATAAACCGAGAAACGCGTCCTTGCTTATGTCATAATCCATACCAACGGTTCCGATATGACCCAGCATATTGTTCCTGGAATTAGAATTGGATAAAAGATGATAAGAGGAATCGCTAAGAAAATTAAACCTGTCGTTATCCCTGTTAAAATTCATATGGAACAATCTCAGGCTGTAATTTCCGTAAAGGCTGACTTTGCCCATTTTGTAAGCGAGTCCCGTAGCGAGTGAATATCTGTCGCCCGTTCCGGCATTAAGGTTCAGGTTATAATTATAGCCCTTGTTTTCGGAAGCGGACTTTTTCAGAACGATGTTTATAATTCCCGCCATTCCTTCGGGGTCGTATTTGGCGGAGGGATTATTAATAATCTCGATTCTTTCAACTGTGTTAGCGGGCAACTGGTCGAGAACGGCGTTGGGGTCCGATGAAAGCAATCCTGACGGTTTTCCATTCAAGAGTATCCTGACGTTACCGCTTCCGCGAAGGCTTATTTTACCGTCGCTATCAACCGTCACGGAAGGAATATTTTTTAATACGTCGGTTACCGAACCGCTCTGACTGTTAATGTCTTTATCGACGTTGAAGACTTTCTTATCGACACCCATCTCCATCATATTTCTTTCAGCCGTTACCTCGATTTCCGCGGTAACCATCTCGCTACCGATTTTCAGTTTCACATCACCAAGGTTTATTTCAGGTTCCGCAGGAGTAAACGCAAGATTATTTTTTATTGCGGTGTTATATCCTATGTATGAGATTTTAAGTTGATACATTCCCGGTCTGAAGCCTTCAAGCGCAAACGTACCGTCATTCGAAGTCGCGATACCCTTAACGAGTTTATTCGTGTCTTTCATCGAATATAACTGAACATTGACAGATTCTAACGGCTTTTCCGATTCTGTGTCAAGCACTCTGCCCGATAACTTAGTTTTAATATTCGAAAAATCTCTTTTCTTCTGTTGATTCTCTCCATCCTGCGCAAAAGAATATCCGGCGAATGCAGCCAGCAGGAATAGAATAAATAAATATTTGATTTTCATTTAATTAAATGGTTTCTAAAATTGTAAATAACGCTTGTTCTAATTTAGACAAATTCCCGGCATAAAAAGTTTAATATAACTTGAATATAAGTTAATGTTTTTCATTAAAATATTTCCTAGCAACGGACCAAGCCGCCATAGTCATTCCGTCATAAATTTCATTGCTATAAATTTTTTCATCAATCTCATCCGGTGTCAGAAAAAGATATTCAAACTCTTCCTGCTCATCTTTTGATTCTTCATCTGAAGGCACAAGTTTCGAGGCAAGAAAGACGTGGCATATTTCGTCCGTAATCCCGTTATACGGATTGAAGAAACCGATTTTTTCAAGTGCACCGTCAAATCCTGTTTCCTCAATAAGTTCTTTCCTCGCGATGTCATCGGGATTTTGTCCGTCCTTAATTCCGCCGGCGGGAAATTCAACGCTGAATTTTCTATTCAGATATCTGTATTGTCTGACAAGTATTATTTTGCCGTCTTCTTTTACCGGAATTATCATTGCCGAGCCGCCTGTATGGACGTAATGATAATCGTATTCCTTACCATTTGGAATTATGCACCTGTCGAATCTATACTCCCACCAGGGATTCTTCGATTTTAGCACTGTTGATTTATGCTTCCACTCTTTCAAATGCTCAGAATAAGCGTGAATAAAAAAATGAGAGACGATGTTCCGTCTCCCATTTTAAAAATAATCTATATTTACCGTATTAAAAAGCCATATCGATTAACCTACTCTTACGGGAAACAATATACTGCAACGTCTCATTTCTTACCGGGTCTGCTCGAAGGATATGATTTATCGTCGTGGCATTCACTGCAAACAGGCGGTTTCGAGAAATCCTGATTCGCGTGGCAACTCTTACAATCCATATCTTTATGAGTATCGGAAAGCACCAGACCCGTCACACGGTGATTAAATCCCGTTCTGAAATTCTTATGACAGTTCGTACAATTCCTGTCAAGTTTTTTGTACGGCATTTGGTTTCCGTGACACTTTGCGCAGGCGAGTTTGCTGTGATATGATTTAAGCGTCCATCCTGCCGATTTTCCGTGGTTAAACGGAGAAATTTCGCTATCCCTGTGACATTTCTGACAATTGTTTTCGTTGTGGCAACTGATACAAGGTTTATGATGTTCACTCAAGGATTTCTTGTATTTACTGCCTGATTCCGTCTGCCTGGTTTTATCGTGGCATTTCACGCAATTGTCCTGCCTGTGGCAAGTCTTGCAGTCAATCTTGAATAACTTGTTATGCTCATCGTGGAAGAAAGTTACAATCCTTCCCTGTTCGTAATTTGTTTCCCACTGCATTTTCCCGGGTTCTGTGAGAGGAGGATGAGACAGCAGTTTTTCGTTTTTCTGAGGTTTTGATTCACCCTTTCTCACGTGGCACTGAGTATTGCACCCGTTCTCGCCGCTCCATTGCTTGTGACAGTTCATACACTGGCGGTGGAAAGCGGCTTTGAGGTCGGGTATTGATACATCTTCCCGCATTCTATCTTTATTATGGCAGTCCGCGCATTTCAGTATCGGTACGGATGTATTGTAATGGTGGCAGCCCGTGCACCCCGTGGACATCGCGGACATCTGAGCGTGCACCTTGTGCGAGAACCTTACGCCGCCGTAATTTTCTGACATACCGTCAATCAAGATTTCCCCGGGACCTTCGCCGACATAGTTGAACTCCGATAACACAGATTCTCTCAGACACGCTCTCAGCATCGGGTCATTTTTAGTCGGGTATTCACCTTCGTGACAGGTAGTGCATTTAATGCCCTGTTTGGAATGGTCTTCGGGCATCCGAATCTTCGTGTTTGAATTTTTCTTATCCTGCCTGACTGTTTTTTCTTTTTCGACAGGCAATTGAATCTTCGTACCGAATAAGGAACCTGAAGCAATCAGCAGGCTTATCAGCAGGAACGGCACGATTATTAAAATTATTTTTCTCATATACACTCCGTTTACTAAATGTTCTTTATTATGTCCCTCTTTTCCCGGCTTATTACCGGAAATATCATCACGACAGCCCTGTACGCAAGAACCAAAAGCGCTATGCAGCCGAGCGTCACCGATATCTCGCCGACTGACGGGAAATATCTAACGGGATTATAATACGGCTGATACGCGACAATGAAATTATTTATTCTGTTCAGAAGCACTCCCGCTATAACAAGCGACGAGGCGATGAATAAACCCGGAGGGGAATTGGTAATTTTGCGCGAAAGAAACAGAAAGAACGCTGCAAACATCAGACCCATTTCAGATATGAACATCCACGACGTCGAATCGAATACCAGAATGTACTTGAAAGTTTCGCGGATGAAAACATCACCTATCTTGAACGCGAGGTAAATTCCGATTATCGGTGATATCATCCCGCCGAGACGCGACAGAACGTGCATCTCGGGCTTCATCTTAAAACTGCGCGAAGCGATTAGCGATTCGAATATTACCATCGGGAAACCGACGGCGATAGCGGAAAGAAGAAACAACAGAGGCAGAATGGGTGTCTGCCACAGCGGATGCATTTTCTGCCCCGCGATAATCATAAGCGTACCCAGCGACGACTGGTGAAGCGTTGAAAGGACAACACCTGCGATAATGAAAATGAACATAGTTATTGACAACCTGCTGTCAAGATATCTTAATACCCTGTCAACGGGCTTGTTCAGAAAGGCGAAAGTATCCGGCAGATTAACCCTGCCAATAAATCTTTCGGTGACCAAAGGCAGAAATTCTATGTACAACACAGTCAGATAAATCATAACGCAAATACCTACTTCAAACAGCGCGGAATTTCCGTTCCACATAATCAGCGGATGCCAGATATAATAAAATCTCCCTATGTCGGTAAACACCGCGAATGCTACGAACGTATAACCGAGCATCGCAGTCAGCAGAGCAGGTCTCACGATTATCTTATACTCCTCGCGGTGCATAACGTGACCGAGCGCTGCGGACGTGAATCCGCCAGCGGCAAGAGCCACACCTGCCGCCACATCGACGCCAATCCACAATCCCCAGGGCGTCACATCATCCAGATTCGTGACCGAGCCAATGCCGAAAATAAATCTCAACGCAAGAAAAACCAGACCATTCAACGCGAAAATAATCAGTACAAATACTCCGGGAGTTAAAAATTTATGTTTTACGGGCGCAGGTATCATATTCCGCCTTCCTTTCCATCCTGATTCACATTTCCGTTATTATTCATATCGTCTTTGCGGCGTTTAGTAACCCACATCATTACGCCGAGCAAAGCATACAAAGTAACGGGAGGAACAAAGTACGCGAATATTCCGTGCTGAATCGATTCAGAGATACCGGGAGCAGGATTCAGCGCAAGCGGCGGCATTCTTAGTTTGCCGAAATCATTTCCTGAAATATACATCCACGATGTTCCGCCGACTTCCGATTCGCCGTAAATGTGATTTATGTAAGTATCGGATTTTCTTTTTACTTTCTGCCTCGCGATTCGCACAAGTTCTTCTCTCTTGCCGAATATGAGAGCCTCGTTAGGACAGATATCGACACAAGCGGGCAGCATTCCGTTATCCCGCCGTTCGACGCAGAAATCGCATTTGCGTATCATCGGTTGTATCGCCTTGTCATAATCATACGTAGGAATCTGGAACGGGCACGCCACCATACAATACCTGCATCCGATGCATTTATCGCTGTCCCATACGACCGCTCCGTCTTCCCGTTTCTCGAACGCTCCGACGATGCAAGCGGAAACGCAGGCGGGTCTTTCGCAGTGCATGCATTGTATTTTCACGTGGACGGGTAAAAGTTTATTTTCTTCGTTTTCAAATTCATTTACAACCGTCAGCGAACCCGCGTCCATACGCCTGTATTCGCTGAAGACAGACCTGTCATTAAAATTTTCAAGATCCGACGCGGGAAGTTGGTGCGCAGTTTTACACGCCCACTCGCAATGCCTGCATCCCACACAGGCATTAGTGTCTACAAGAACTCCGACACGGTTCTCGGAAAGTTTCTTATCCGATCCTGCCGCTTTGTTCGAGCCGAGCGCAGCAATAGAAACGCCTGCCGCGGCTGTTTTAAAAAAATCCCTTCGTTTCATAAATAATAATTATTAATG
>DATMXZ010000187.1:0-5108 GCA_035561235.1 Ignavibacteria bacterium | reverse complement strand
TTCCAAAGATACATAAAAAAAAGAGTCCGCTTCGGCGGACTCTTTTTATATGGTAATCAGTTGTCAGCAATTGTTATTTTATGAGCACCATCTTCTTCACCTCTTTCAGTCCCGATGATTCGAACCTGTAGAAATATACGCCGCTGGCGAACGAGCGGGCGTCGAATGTGATTTCGTACCTTCCTGCTGTATAATTCCTGCTGACGATAGTATTAATCAGTCTGCCTGTTACGTCATAGACTTTTATTGTAACGAACTCGTCTTTCGGAAGTTCGAATTTAATTTTTGTAACCGCGTTGAAAGGATTCGGATAGTTTTGTGAGAGATAATAGTTCGATGGCAGAGAGAGCAAAGTGTCCTGCATCGGTACGGGGAATCCCGCTTCATAGAACGCGAGCACGCTGTCGCAAAGTTCTTTGAGTCGCGTAACGGAGTTTAGGTTATTAAAACCCCTTGCCACGAACTGCGCCGCGTAAACTACCTGCGTATCGCCGGGCATTATTTTGAGATTATCGGCTCCGGAACTGAGTATTGCTCTCTTGTCGGCGGTATATTCCGGAAGCACTGCGCCTGTAATTGAATCGTTGCAGTTGCTCACTCTACCCACGGACGGAACCCACCCGGTTCCTGTTTCGGGGTCGCCCGAAAAAGTGTATTTCGTAATCTGCGGAGGATTCGTATTTGGAATCACCCATTTTGTTCCGTCATTTTTTCTTCCGCGCATAACGTTATACGCCGCGGTGAGATTGCCTTCGGGCTCAATCTCGCATCTTATAGGGTCGTTATTGTTATGGTGTATGCGCACAGCGGACGTTGATTTAAGAACAGTGCTGCCGACTTTCAGTCCTTTAAGTATGCTCATACCGACGGCGGGAGGATGTTTCCCGTAATAACTTGATGAATCGGTGCTGACGTAGCCGAAAGCCATATTTCGCGCGCTGTCGCAGCCCATATAATTATTATGGGAATCCCAGACATCGAAGTCGAAGAAGAGACTAAAGTAAGTGGAATCCCAGATATACTTTGGTTCCTGAGGGGACTTATTTATGAATTCAATCTTCATGAAATTGACGTCCTTCATTCTTCCGTAATCATAAGCCCAAATCGTGAAATGGACTTCGGCATTAAGGGGCGGAGTGCCGCCTCCGAATCCGCTGCTTGCGTTATGGCGCGAGGGGTCCGCGTCAGTAAGACAAATAAAAACTGTTTCATCGGCGCCTTTCATACCCGGTATATCGATACCCTGGTCGAACACGCCGTTTCTGTTCCTGTCGAAATAAGGCGCTCCGAAAGGCACCATTTTATACCAGTTGGCGTAGTCGTGGTTTTCCGGATTCTCGTTTTTTCTGACCCTGTAAAGTTTAAAGCGGGAGTCGGTTAAATAGTATCCGTTGGCGCAGTAGCCGGGAACATATTCGCCTCTGAAGGAAGCGGACGCCATTTTGATTCTGTTATTCGCCTTCGCGCAGATATTAATTCCGCTCGTGAAAATCTGATAATAAGATGAATCTTTCGGCCATTCGAAACCGGGTGAGTTTGAATAATCCAAATTCTGATTGAACACGCCGTCGTTGTACACGCGGGTTCTTATATTGTTGGCAGATAAATCATATTGTGAATTATAAAGACTGTCCTGCATCCGGACGAGAATTTTTCCGCCCGTGCCCGAAAGATATACTTTGTTGGAACTGTAATCAGGGAAGCCGGCTTTGAAGTCGCAATTAAAGCCCGTATTTTCGAAACTCCAGGTAGAGCCGAAGTCGGGAGAAATGAAACAGGCTCCGTTATCTCCTGCAAGAAGACCCCAGCCCGTGGGAGGATTCGAGCCCGAACTGCTGAAAGAAATTGTTTTGAAGTTCGAGTATGTATAAAGATTTATGATATTCCAGTTATGCCCGAAGTCGGGAGAGTTCATAAGAACGCCGTTATCGCCCGCGGCGTATAAGTGTGTATTATCGGAGAACGCCAACGCGTTCAGGTCGGTCTGCAAGCCTGTATTTATCGGCGACCAGTTCATTCCCGAATTAGTGCTTACGAGAATTGTTCCGTTTCTGCCCGCGATAATTCCCTGAAAGTAGCCGTTTACCTTGTATGTACTGAACAGAATTGATTTGAGGTCGTTCGAAGTTCCGGATGCGGCGGATGTCCAGTTTATGCCGTTGTTAGTGGAATAGAAGATTCTTCCCGAATTGCCAATCGCGAACAGAAGAAAAGAAGCCGAAGAAGTCTGAAGTGATTTCAAGCAGTTAATCGTAACGTTTTCGCCTATGGAAATGTCGGACCAGTTTTTTCCGTTGTTCGTTGATCTGAATATTTTCCCGTTCTCGCCCGCGACTATTCCGTCGAGCATTCCGTAGAAGTTCACGTTTGACTGAGGCGAGACATCATTCCAGTTGTACATATAATGCCTGAACACTTTGCCGTTGTTACCGGCTGCGAAATACTGGGAAAGGCAGTTGATAGTTTCTGTCGTGTTAACAGGGAATGCATACCACTTAAGGGATGTCTGGCAGATAAGCAGCGTGTTCATAATCAACACCGCCGCGATAACAGATACAAATTTCAGTGTCCGCATAAAATTAATAATTAATTGCTCAAAAGGTTTATTTAATCAACACCATCTTTAAAACTTTCGAATAACCTGTTGTATTAAGTTTATAGAAATAAACTCCGCTCGAAAAATTTTTCGCATTCCAGATAAATTCATACCTTCCTGTATTCAACCTGCCGTCGAAAAGAGTTGCCACGAGTCTTCCTGTTACGTCGTAAACTTTAAGCGAGGCATTGTCCTGTTGAGGCAAATCAAAAAAGATTCTGGTCGAAGCGTTGAAAGGATTCGGGTAATTCTGGTGCAGGAAATATCCAATCGGCAGAATGTTGAGCGTATCGCCCGGTACCGGGAAACCGTTTTCATAGAATGCGATAACGCTGTCGCACAGTTCTTTTAACTTTGTCACGGAATTAAGATTACTTGTACCTCTGGCTATCATCTGTGCCGCGTAAATAACCTGCGACTGACCTGGAAGTATCATTAAATTATCGCTGCCGGTTGAGATGAGGAATTTTTTATCGCCAGTGTATTCCGGTATTACACTTCCCGAAACAGAATCGCCGCAATTATTGAGTCTTCCTTTAAAATAAGTCCAGCCTGAATTAGTCTCAGGGTCTCCGGAGAAGACATATTTCGTTGGAGACGCAGGGTATGAATTCGGAACAATCCATTTCGTACCGTCTTTTTTAAGACCTTTTAGAAGGTTATACGCGCCCGGAGCGTCTCCTTCGGGTTCGGTTTCGCAGTAAACGGTGGTCTCACCATGATTGAGCCTTGTTATTGAAGTTGATTTTAAATTTTTCCCTTCGAGGGAAACGCCCTTAAGCAAGGTCAGACCTGCAGCAGGTGGATGAGAGCCGAAGAACCCCGTGCTGTCCCTGTAAGAGTAAGCGATTGCGAGGTTCCTCGCGCTGTCGCTTGCCATCGCGTCACTAACACCGGATTCAAAATCAAAATCAACATAGAATCCGGCTCGTGTCAAGTTCCATATATACGTTTCATATAAAGGCGATTTATTGAAGAACTCTATTTTTATAAAGTTGACGTCCTTCATCAATCCGAAATTGTAACTCCACATGCTCATGTGAATTTCGGCATTCAGAGGAAAAGTAGCGCCCCCGAAACCCGTGTTCGTATTATGGAGCGTCGGATTCGCGTCGGACATGCACAGGAACAGCGTCTCGTCCGCGTTTTTCATGCCCGGCAGGTCGATGCCCGCATCATAAATGCCGTTAAGGTTTCTGTCGAAATACGGCGCGCCGAACGGCACCATATCTGCCCAGTGCGCGTAATCGTAATTACTTTCCGTGTCGCCTTTTCTTATTCTGTAAAGTTTAAATCTCGAATCGGTGTTGAACATTCCGTACGAACAGTATCCTTTCGCGAATTCGCTTCCATATGAGGATGCTGCCATCCTCAACTGATTGTTCATCATAGCGCAGATGTTGAACCCGCTCGTAAAGAATGAATATTTGCCGAGGTCTTTCGGCCAGATGAAACCTCCGCCTGTCGGATAAAGATATCCGTTATTGAAAACTCCGTTATCTTTCAGATGAGTTAGGATGTTATTTGCCGAAAGAGAATAAACGTTATAAAAGAGACTGTCGAATGTACCTACCAGTATTTTGCCGTTATCCGCCGAGAGGTAATATCTGTTGCTGTCGCAGGCGCATGCGGTAAAGTTATAATTAAAATACGTATTTTCGAAACTGTAATAATAATTCTTAAATATAAAGCAGTTGCCTTCATCGCCGGCCATTATTTGGGGGGTGTTCCAGTTGCCAAAGGAACTTATAGTATTGAAATTCTTTTCAACGTTCAGGTTGTTAATGACCCTGTGCCAGTAACCGTTTGTTCTATATACACCAATATAGGAACCGTTATCGCCTACGATTAATGTGCTTGACGAATCTCTGAAAACCACGTCATTATAATTTACAGTTTGCATAGTGTTCAACGCTTCCCAGTTTTGACCGTAATTCGTGCTGGTAATGACAGTGCCGTTAGTACCGACGGCCACACCATAGACTGTTCCCGTGACAATGCTTTTTCCGAAAGCGACGGCTCTGAGTTCTTCATTTGTGCCGGAAGGAATCTGTATCCAGTCAGTTCCTCCGTTGGTTGTGCGGTAAATCTTTCCTGACCTGCATACAATAAAGAAATAATCTGTCCCGGAATTCGTGAAACCGGCGCCTCTCTTAATATATTCGTTCTGACCGGTTGAAACGTTAATCCAGGAATTTCCTGAATTTGTTGATTTCAGGACGAGTCCTCCGCTGCCGGTAATGTAAAAAAGAGGACCGGAGGCATAGATTGAAGTGAGGTCGTTATTAATCCCGAGATTAATCCTTTGCCAGCCCGAGTCATCGGGTTTTCTTTTAAGGAAAGTTCCATTGTTTCCAACAGCGTAATCCGGGGTCATGTAATTGATTTTTTCTGTATTATCGCAATTGAACTGATACCATTTAGTTTTTGACTGAGGAAATACAAATTCCGCAGTGGAGAGAATAGATATAAGCAACAGCAGGAAACCGGTTCTTTTCATCTTATTATAAGA
>DATMXZ010000186.1:0-19675 GCA_035561235.1 Ignavibacteria bacterium | reverse complement strand
TTACATTTTAATTAACAAAACCGCCATGAAAAAAAGAGTAATCTTCGATCTTCTTAGGACTTTTTCTAAGAAGGAACTCAGGGAATTGAAAAGATACCTGAACTCGCCTTACTTCAACTCAAGAAGAGTCTTGATAGACATTTATGAGGAGTTGCTGAAATATTATCCGAAATTTGACGCGGAGCGCAGTGAAGACGAGATATTCGACGAAGTGCGTGAAAAATGCAAAATCATCCGTTCCTCTTTTATTGTGTTGATTTCATACCTTACTCAGCAGATTCAGAATTTTGTAAAACAAAAAAGCGTCGAAATAAATCATTTCGCGAGCAACAATCTTTTTCTCGATGAACTCAGAAAACGCAACCTGAACGCGCTCTTCATGCGCCACAGCAAGATAATGAACGCCCAGGTGGAAAAAGATAAAACTTACGCGCAGGATAATGTTTTTCAATTGTACAGGTTCTATACCAACCTGTTCAACTATAAAGCCATTACGGGCAAACTGAACCGCCCGACGAGCATTAAGAAACAGGTTAAAATAATAGACAGCGCGACGCAAAACCTCACGCTCTATTATATTACCGACATGATTTGCTATTACCTGAACGCTTTCGAGTATCAGGCGGGATTTAATCTTCAAAGAGACAAAAATCTTCCGAAGTCAATCCTCGCGACGTTTAACCTCGAGAAAATTCTTTCCGAGTTTAAAGGAAATTACAAGTACGATTACGTGCTCGACATCTACATCAAACTACTAAAGATGTACGCCGAACCCTCGAAAACGGAAAACTACAAGAGTTTCAAGTCGATTGTCGAAACGCATTATAACAAAATGTGCAAGAGCGAACTCGCGTTCCTCTACACGCGCCTTATTTCTTTCTGCATAGGCAGAATTAATGAAGACAAGAATGTCGATTACTACAGAAAAGAACTCTACAACCTGTATAAGAGTTACCTCGAAAACCAACTTTTCAAGACCGACAAGACAGAATACCTGTCCGATACGCTGTTCCGCGCTGTGCTCCTGAACGCGTTCGCCTTGCAGGAATACGGATGGTCAAAACAGTTCATAGAAAAATACAGTTACAACCTGAACCCGACCCACGCGCAAAATATGTACAATTACTGCAATGCGCTGCTCAGTTACAAAACGGGCAATTACAGGGAATCCGTGGAATATGCGAACAAGGTGAATCTCGACGTGTTCATCTACAAGTACGACCTGAAATTCTATCAGTTGTTCTGCTTCTATGAATTAGGCGAATTCGATCCCGCAAGGAGCATTCTCCATAATTACGAATCAGTCATCAGATATGACAAGATGCTCAACAAGGATACAAAAAATTCATACATCAGATTCCTGAAGTATTACAACAGAATGCTGAAGTCAAGCCTTTCTAAAAAACAGCAGCCCCCTGCGGATTTTCTGCACGATAAACTTCTGCGCGAAAAGGACGTTATGCATAAAGCGTGGTTAATAGAAAAGACCGGACTTCTCGCGAAACAACAGGAAAAAATCAGAAAAGCGCAATAAAGAAGTATTTCTTCTTAATATGAACGGGGCGGATTTCCGCTCCGTTTTTTTTTCTTTATTCTGTGTAGCGGTTCCATACGGGATTATGATTAAATAGAATGGATATTATTAAATATTTATAATATTTTATTGCAACATAATTTAATCCTTATGGTTTTCAGAAAAGACGTTTTATTGCTTTCCGCGGTTTTGTTTTCCTTTTTATTCATATCGGGCTGCGGAAAGTCAAAGCCGGTAAAGATTTTCGACACTTCCCCTGTTTCAATTAAACAATTCAATACCCCTCCCGGTGCAGACCCCGAAATTTCAGCCGAAGCGGGCGGCGCGGGTTTTAAGGGAGACGGATGGGAAACAAGAAAAGACTACAGCGTTGCGGGAAATCCGAAAGCGGTAAAAGGCGGAGCATTCGCAATGTCCGTGAAAGATTATCCCCCTACACTGAGGATATTCGGCAAGGATAACAATACGGAGTTTACGAGCGTTTCAAAAAATCTTTTGTACGAAACCCTCCTCGGACAGGACCCCGTCACGGGCGATTACATCCCAAGACTCGCGACGCACTGGAAAATTTCCGACGACAAAACAACCTTCAGGTTCAGGATAAATCCCGATGCGAGGTGGGCTGACGGAAAACCCGTGACCTCGGAAGACGTAATCGCGACCTGGAAACTTTTGACGGACGAGGGAATTCTCGACCCGTACGTAAATATCCTGATGAATACCTTCGAACAGCCTGTCGCCGAAAGTAAGTACATCGTGTCAGTGAAATCGAAAGAGAATAACTGGCGGCAGTTTTACTATTTCACACAGGGATTGGAAATTCTTCCCGCTCATTATATAGGCGGATTGAGCGGCAGGGACTTTCTTGAAAAATATCAGTTCAAGTATATTCCCGGAAGCGGTCCGTATCTGATTAAAGAAGAGGACATAGTCAAGGAGCAATCGATAACAGCCCGGAGAAGAAGCGATTACTGGGGTGAAAAAGAACGCTTCGCAATGGGAATGTACAATTTTGATGTTGTGAAATTCATTTTTTTGAAGGACGAATCCCTTGAGTACGAAAAATTTAAGAAGGGAGAAATTGATATGCTCCCCGTTCTGAGGTCGTCCGTCTGGCAGGATAAATATAATTTCGAAGAGGTGCAGAGGGGGCTCATCTTAAAAAGAAGAGTGTATAATTTTTTGCCCGGCGGCGTGCAGGGAATCTGCATAAACACGCGGATAAAACCGTTTGACGACGTTCGCGTCAGGAAAGCTCTCGCTTACGCTTTCAACAGAAACCAGTTCAATGAAAAATTATTTTTTAATTCGTATTCTCCCATAACCTCCTACTTTCAGGGCTCGGAGTACGAGAATAAATCAAATCCGGTTACGGGATTTAATCTCGATTCAGCGAAAATGCTTCTCGAAGAAGCGGGTTGGAAAGACAAAAATCCCGAAGGATATCTCGTGAGAAACGGTAAGGTGTTCGAAATCGACCTTCCGTTTCAAAAAGGAATGGACAGGTATCTGACAATTTATCAGGAAGATTTGAAAAAAGCGGGAATCAAACTTAACCTTAAGGAAACCGACGCCGCTACTTCGTTCAAACTCGGCAATGAAAGAAACTTTTCTCTTATTGTAATAAACTGGGTCGGACTTGAAATCCCTAATCCCGAAAGTTTCGCGAAATCCAATCTCGCAGATGAACCCAATACGACCAACTGGAGCGGCATCAAAGATAAAAAAATTGACGAACTCTGCGATAAGTATAACGTTGCTTTCGATAAAAAAGAAAGAATTAAAATCGTACGGGAAATCGACAGTATTCTTGCAAACTTCCACGGTTATATACTGATGTGGTACGCGCCGTATCAGAGAATAGTATTTCATAATAAATTCGGGTATCCCGTGGGAATTCTCGACAGGACAAAATTCACCGAATCTATTCCCACGCTCTGGTATAACGATCCCGAAACCGCCTACGAGTATGATGAAGCGCTTAAGGACGCGGGTAAAACAATGCCGCTGGGAGAAACCGACAACACTTACTGGATTAACATATATAAAAAGTAAGAAGTTTGAGAATATGAAAACGGATTTGCTTTGCTAAGATATTTCATCAGAAGAATATTGCTCATAGTTCCAACTTTTATTGGAATTACTCTCGTCACGTTTCTTATACTTCAGTTCGTGCCGGGGGGACCGATGGAGCAATACCTGATGAGACTGCAGTCGGGAAGCAACTCAAACACCTCCGAAATTCAAAACGCCGTAACGGGCAGAACGGGAATATCGAACATACCCGAATCCGCGCTCAGGGAAATGAAAGAGTTCTACGGTTTTGACAAGCCCGTAATAACGAGGTACTTCGACTGGCTGAAGAACCTTGCGGGATTTAACTTCGGCAAATCTTATGTTTATTCCGAACCCGTCATCGATGTTATCGCTTCCCGGTTTCCCGTATCGGTTTATTTCGGACTAATAGGATTCATACTCACGTACGCTGTGTGCGTTCCCCTCGGAGTTATGAAAGCCGCGCGAAGCGGCACTCGCTTTGACTTCTTTTCCTCCGTGCTCGTTTTCCTCGGATATTCTGTTCCGGGCTGGGCATTCGGCGCGCTGCTTCTCGTACTGCTTGGAGGAGGAAGTTTTCTCAATGTCTTTCCGTTGGGCGGGTTTAATTCCGATGATTTCGATAACCTTTCTTTTTTCGGACAGGTTTTCGACAGGATTAAACATACCGTGCTTCCCGTCTTATCTTATCTGATTGGCAGTTTCGCCACCCTTACCATCCTGACAAAAAATTCCGTCGTTGACAGCCTTAATCAGGATTATATCAGAACCGCTTACGCGAAAGGGCTTTCGGAAAAACGTGTTGTCTTCGTTCACGCCCTGAGGAACTCTCTCATTCCCGTTGTTACAGGTCTGGGATATTTTTTCGGCATACTGCTGACAGGAAGCATACTTATTGAAAAAGTTTTTAACATTCCGGGAATCGGACTTCTCGCGTATGACTCGATGATAAACAGGGATTATCCCGTTGTAATGGGTCTGCTTGTTTTTCAAAGCCTGATTCTGCTTACGGGAAATATACTCACTGATATTTTATACGCCGCGGTTGACCCGCGCGTAAAGTACAAATGAAATGAAACTAAAGAGCAGAGAAATAAAAAATACAACGTTCCGCAGGCGGTGGAATAAGTTTAAAAATCTCAAACGGGGTTATTACTCTTTTATCCTTCTCGCCGCTCTGTATTTATTTTCATTTGTTCTTCCGGTCTTCATCGGACGCGACGCCCTGCTCGTAAGGTACAACGGTCAATATTACGTTCCACTGTTCAAACACTATTCCGCCGAAACGTTCGGACAGAAATTATTTGGCGAGGCGAATTACAGGCTTCTTAAAATAAAATTCAGCGAAGAG
Organism: Ignavibacteria bacterium; assembly: GCA_035561235.1. Classification (GTDB taxonomy): domain Bacteria; phylum Bacteroidota; class Ignavibacteria; order Tepidaquicellales; family Tepidaquicellaceae; genus CAIKZJ01. The sequence continues at coordinate 14,735 of DATMXZ010000186.1, read as the reverse complement.
GGCGGAAATAATTATGTTCTTATGCCTCTCTATCCTTACGGACCGAACGAAAATCTCCTTGATGAGACACGGGGAACTCCGCCGCATCCTCCGTCTTTCTCGCACTGGCTCGGCACGGATGACAGGGCGAGGGATGTTCTCGCGAGGCTCGCTTACGGATTCAACATTTCGATTTCGTTCTCACTCGTCATAGCAATGCTCTCTTTCTTAATCGGAACAGCCGCGGGAGCCGTGCTGGGCTATTTCGGCGGGAAAACGGACGCGTTCGGTCAGCGCGTAATTGAAATATGGTCAACCCTGCCTCTTCTCTTCATAATAATGATTTTAAGTTCGGTCCTGCGTCCTGACTTTTTCATACTCTGCGTTATTATGACGCTTTTCAGTTGGACGGGAATTACTTATTACGTGAGGGGCGAGGTGTACCGCGAAAAGGGAAAAGACTACGCCCTTGCGGCGTTTTCATCAGGCGCAAATGGCAGCAGCATTATATTCAGACACATAATTCCAAATTCCCTGACACCTGTTATTTCTTTCGCGCCTTTCGCCGTAGTCGCGAATATTATGTCGCTCGTTAGCCTTGACTTTTTGGGCTTCGGACTTCCGCCGCCAACACCGAGTTGGGGCGAGATGATTAATCAGGGAATGGGAAACTTGCATTACTGGTGGCTGTCGGTGTTTCCTCTTGCGGCGCAGTTTCTTACCCTGCTTATGGTTGTTTTTATCGGCGAAGCCGTAAGGGACGCCCTTGACCCGCGCGAATATAACAGGACGGTGAGAAAATGAAAAAGAAAATTCTTGAAATAAAAGATTTGAAAGTATCGTTCAGCCTCAATAATAAAAAAGGCAATGCGGTCGACGGACTGAATCTTGACGTTTATGAGGATGAAATTCTCGGTCTTGTAGGCGAATCGGGTTCGGGAAAATCGGTAACGGCGTACTCCGTGCTCGGCTTGATTTCCGAGCCGCCGGGAAAAATCGAATCGGGGAAAATCATTTACAATGGAACCGACCTCCTGAAACTGTCATTCGAAGAATTAAGAAAATTCAGAGGGTCGGAAATAGCGATGATTTTTCAGGAACCCGGCTCCGCTCTTAATCCCGTGATGACAGTAGAGTCGCAGTTGGCGGAGGTTTTTAACGCGCGGGAAAAAACGGACGGGAAAGAGATTTATGAAAAGTCCGTTGAACTTCTCAGTCAGGTCGGAATTCCGGACGCGGGTAAAAGAATTAAGGAATATCCCGGAAGCCTCAGCGGGGGAATGCAGCAAAGAGTTATGATTGCGATGGCACTCGCTGGAAATCCTTCCCTGCTTATAGCGGACGAGCCGACAACCTCTCTGGACGTAACCGTGCAGGCTGCCATACTCGACCTGATGCTGAAACTCAAAGAGCAAAACAAGATATCCTCAATAGTTCTCATCACGCACAATCTCGGAGTTGTTGCGGGAACCTGCGGCAGTGTAGCCGTTATGTACGGAGGAAAGATACAGGAATCCTCATCGACAAAGGAAATTTTCTTATATCCTCTGCACCCTTATACAAAACTGCTTCTTGAATCAGTGCCGGTTTTCGGAAAGCAGCGCGGCGATGACCTGAAATCCATCCCCGGAAGCGTTTACGGCATTTATGACAATCCGCCGGGCTGCAAGTTCTACGGCAGGTGTCCGGCGCAGAAGAAGGAGTGCGGCGTAACGGAACCCCCGCTCAAAGAAATTAAAGAAGGACATTTCGTGAGGTGCTTTCTGTATGAGTAACATTCTTGAAATAAACCGGCTCTACGTTTCATATCCTTCGGGACGAAGCGGAATATTCTCGCGCGGTAGCATAACTGCCGCGGATGATTTCAGCCTGGAACTTGAAGAAGGCTGTTCGCTCGGGCTCGCGGGAGAATCCGGAAGCGGAAAAAGCACAATCGCAAGAGCGGCTGGCAATCTTCTGAAGTTCAATAATCCGGGAGTGAGAATATCTGGAAACATTGTTCTGAAAGTCAACGGAGAAGTTTACGATTACGCGCGCCTTAACCGTGAAGAAAGAGCAAAGTTGAGAAGTTATGTCCAGTTTATTTTTCAGGACCCGTCGGGTTCGCTTAATCCGCGCTTCAACATCGGAGAGATTATTCAGGAGCCGTTGAAGCATCTTACTTCCCTCGGAAAGTCCGAAAGAAAAAATAAAGTTATAGACCTGCTTGAATTGACGGGACTGGGTGAAGAAATTTATTACAGATTTCCGCACGAATTGTCGGGAGGTCAGAAACAGCGGGCTGGCATCGCACGGGCGCTCGCCGCGGGACCGAAAATTCTGATTGCCGATGAGCCGCTGTCGTCGCTTGACGTGTCGGTTCAGGCGCAAATCATAAACCTGTTCAGAAAATTAAAAAATGAACTTAATCTCACACTCCTGTTCGTCTCTCACGATTTGTCCGTGATTGAGAATCTCTGCACCGATGTTGCCGTGATGTATCTCGGAAAAATTTTGGAGCGCGGAAAATGCGGAAAGGTATTTTCAAACCCCGGACACCCGTACACGAAAGCCTTGATTTCTTCGGTCCCCGTACCCGCTTTTTCAGAAAATAAGCGCGAAAGAATTTTACTCTCAGGCGATATTCCTTCGACACTAACAAGGCCGCAGGGATGCGTCTTCGCGGGCAGGTGTCCCGAAGCGTCGGACGAATGCCTGAAAACCGTTCCCCCGCTCGAGGTAAAGGAAAACGGGAGGGAAGTCGCTTGCATAAAACGCCTTTAAAATAGAACGTTTTTCCCGTCAGCCGCTCCCGTCGGAACACAGGCCGGGAACGTTTTTACGTTTTCATAGTATAAAATTAAAGATATCTTTGAAATATGAAAAAACATAATATTATTTTCAGGACGGCGGTTGTTCTCTTACCGATTATTTTTGCTTTTTTATACGGGTGCGAATCCGATAACACGGTTTCGTATGAAGAAGAAAATATGGTATTTGTAGGGGAGTACAGCGGTCAGGGAACATACCTTCATTCATTCGTTAAAAAAACAGGCTCGACCGATTATCTTTTTCTTTCAGGAGGTAATGACGGTCTTCAGATTTTTGACGTGACTCAGAAATCACAGCCCGTTCCAATTGTGGGTTATAACGTTACGGGATACGTAAAAGAAACCTATGCCTGCTATATCGGCGGCGGAACAAGAGTGTTTACCGCTTCGGGTACTGGCGGCGTGAGCGTGATAGACGTGTCCGACGTAAACTCCGCGATTCTTGATACGCTTCTTGCGCTTCAGGGCGATGACATAAATTCCGTTTTTGCGGATACCGTCAGCAAGGTCCTGTACGCGGGCGGAAGCGGCAAGGTGATGTATGTTTACGATTTATCTTCGCTGCCGCACGTTTCCCGATTAACAACTTATCAGACGTTCAGCGTGATAAACGAAATACAGGTAAAGAACAATACCGCGTATCTTGTTCAGGACCAGGGGATTGACATCGTTGATGTCTCGAATCCGCAGTCACCTTCAAGATTATCACAGGGGCTGAACGACCATTACGCTTACGATATTAAATTCAGCGGCAATATTGCCCTGATTGCAAACGATGTAAACGGAGTTCTCGTGCTTGACGTTACAAATCCTTCGAGCCCTGTTCAACTCGGCTTTCTGAGCACTCTGGGACCCGCTTTCGCGGTCGCCGCTTACGGTAATTATGTCTATTCCGCGGAAAACAACCGCGGAGTCGAGACTTTCGACATTTCTAATCCGTCCAATGCGAGGCTCCTCGCGGGCTACAGCACGCAGGGCAACGCCGTAGGGATTACGCAGTACGACGGTCACTTGTTCGTGTCCGATAAAACAAAATTAATAATTCTCCGATATCCTTGATTGCGTTTCAACGAATATATAAAACCCGGCAGTATTTTTTTACTGCCGGGCTTTTTTGTTGCCGGACTTATGTGCGCCTGAGACCGCGCACGCAGAATAGCGGAGAATTATTTTTTCGTCACCGCTTTTATTACCGATTCTTTGTCCAGTTCCTTTGTACAGAAAAACCAGTCGTAACATTTTAATTTTTCTTTGCCTTCCATTCTGTCTTTCGCAACACCGCAGGAACCCGCGGTGGGAACTATCACATCGTCACCCGGCTGCCAGTCTGCAGGCGTTGCAATGGAAAAATTATCCGCGGTCTGCATTGCGATTAGCGCGCGGTAAAGTTCGTCGAAATTACGGCCAAGGCTTAAAGGATAATATATAATCGCCCTGATGATTCCTTTCGGGTCTATGAAGAACACTGCCCGTACTGCTTTTGTGTTGCTTTCACCGGGCTGTATCATTCCGTATTTCTTCGCGACTTCCATCGTGATATCCTCGATTAAAGGAAACCGCACTTCAACATCCTTCATGCCCTTGTATTCAATCTTCTCTCTTATCGTTCTTAACCAGGCAATGTGGCTGTAAAGCCCGTCAACCGATAGTCCTACAAGTTTACAGTTCGCGCTTGCGAACTTGTCTTCTAAGGTTGCAAAAGTCATGAATTCTGATGTGCATACCGGAGTGAAATCGGCCGGATGGCTGAATAAAATTACCCAGTTTCCCTTGTAATCGGCGGGGAAATTTATGTCCCCCTGTGTTGTAACCGCCTTGAATTCGGGCGCCTTGTCGCCTATTCTCGGCATGGGGATTGCTTGATTCTGTTCCATAAATAATAATTTGATTTTAATAAATAATATTGAAAAGAAAAATTACACGGATTTTATAGTCTGCTAATCGTTGATTTTTGATAATACCATAATGTGCGATGTTCTTGGGAAATTCCGTATTTCCTTTGTGATGCTTAATCCCGTCTTTTCCGACAGCCCCTTTAATCCGCCTGCGCGTAAATACGACATGAAATTATTGTAATGATTTCTTCCGGCAAGAAACTCGACAACCCTGTTAACGATTCCCGTAAATGTTCTGGGATGCGGAGTAAGATAATCTATCACGATTATTTTGTCCGCGTGCGCCGAGAGAAGTTTCAAAATTTCTTCCCGCTTATTTTCTGTTACCTCGTGAATGACGTATGAAATCACGGCGAAATTGTATTTGCTTCCGGTTGACACGAGGAACGTTTTGATGTCGTTATGGTGAAATCTGATATTTGAATTCAAAGACCGGTCAAGTTTCGCATTAGCCGTAATTATGTTCTTGTCCGACGGATCAATGCCGTCGATGTTGGCGCATTTACCGCTTAACTGAAAGCAAAGTCTCCCCGTCCCGCAGCCCGCATCCAGAACAGTCGAGCCGGCAGGTATCAACTCCCGTACTATCCTGAATGCCTCATCCTGATTCGGGGCTATAAATTTGTCGTAGAACCGGCCGTCATACCAGTGCTTCAGTTTTTCACTCATAATAAAATTTGAATTCTCTGACGCGACTCTTCGTGCCTGTTGTTTTTGGAATTACTAACATCAGGCCTAAAGATTTACGCTTAAAACATTTCTAAGAAATTTTCGGATGTACTAATTGATTATGCCGTGTCAGTGTTTATGTCCGTGCTCGTGGCAATCCCGGCCTTCGTGCCCGTGGCCGTGTCCTTCGCCGTGATGATGCTCGTGCTCCTTGCAGGATTCACCGCTGTCTTTTATTTTTCCGCTCAGCCAGTCGTTCAAAACGTTCTTTACGTTGCCGGAACAACCCCTGACAACCGCTATGCCGTTCTCGTTTAATTTGTTTATTGCACCGCCGCCGATATTTCCCGCCAGCATGACTTTTACGCCTATGCTCGAAAGTTTTTCAACGATGTTGGATTTGCATCCGCAGCCGTTCGGCGACGAAATTAATTCCTCGTGAATGATTTCTTTGTTGTCGTTTGTTGTGAATACCTGAAAATATTCACAGTGACCAAAATGGTCATCAACGTTACCCGAGATTGTTGGAATTGCTACTTTCATATAAAGTCCTTTCGACTGTAATTTAATAATTTTATTTTATTTGATTTTATCAAGAGCCTGCCGGAGATCGGATATCAAATCGTCAACATCTTCGATTCCCACGGAATATCTGACAAGACCGTCTGTAATCCCCGCCTTGATTTTATCTGCCTGCGACACTTTAGAATGCGTCATCGATGCCGGATGTTCAATTAAAGACTCAACACCGCCGAGCGATACTGCAAGCATTGCCATCTTAACGTTGTTCATTATTGTCTTTCCCGCTTCGAAACCGCCTTTTAATCCGAAACTAATCATTGAGCCGAATCCGTTCATCTGCTTTTTTGCAAGTTCGTGCTGCGGATGGGACTTTAATCCCGGATATTTTATCCATTCGATTTTCGGATGCCCTTCGAGATATTCCGCTATCTTCATCGCGTTTTCCTGCGCCCTGTCGATTCGCAGTCCGAGCGTTTTTAAACCCCTTATTACGAGAAACGCCTGATGAGGATCCATGTTGCAGCCCAGATTAATCATTGTTGACCTGAGTTTTTTGTACATCTGTTCGTCTTTTGCTACAACAATGCCGCCTACTATGTCGGCGTGACCGTTTATAAACTTTGTCAATGAATGTATAACCACGTCCGCCCCGAATTCTATGGGCCTTTGCAGATATGGGCTTGAGAAAGTGTTGTCAACAACCATCGTAAGTTTGTTTTCCTTTGCAATTTCAGAGCATTTCTTAAGATCGCTTATCTCAATTGTTGGATTCGCGGGTGTCTCCAGATACAATACTTTTGTGTTAGGCTTTATTGCCTTCTTGATATTCTCGGAATCTGAAGTTTTGACGAATGACGACTCTATTCCAAACTCCGAATACTTTTCTTCCAGCACAACCCGCGATGGTCCGTAAACAGCGTCCGAACTTATTATGTGATCACCCTTCTTCAGTAAACCCATATATACCGTGTTCACCGCTCCCATACCGGAACCGGTTCCGATTGCGCCGTATCCCTTCTCGAGTTCGGCAATGATTTTTTCGAGAACGTTTATTGTCGGATTTCCGAGCCGCGTGTAAATGTACCCGTCGCTTTCACCGTTAAAACATCTCGCTCCTTCCTCCGCGCTTTCAAACTGAAATGTTGATGATTGAAATATCGGAACGTTTACACTTCCTTGCTTGTCTTTATACCCGCCCGCGTGTATAAGTTTTGAATTAAATCCCAGATTTTTTGTGTCCATCTTTCTTGTTTGTTTTAAATTCTTTGTGTGTGTCAGTTTCAAAAATTGTTTTCCTTCAGCCACTTTTCGTTGTGGTATTTAGAGAGATATCTTTCACCCGTATCGCAGACAAGGAAAACAACAAGCCCGTTATCGTCGAGTTTCTCAGCGGTCTTTAAGGCAAGAAACGCTCCCGTTCCCGAAGAAGCGCCCGCGAAAATTCCCTCTTCTTTTGCAAGCCTGCGGCAAGTATCGATTGAGTCCTTATCGTTTACGCTTATTATTTCATCAACGTATTGAAAATCTGTTATCGGGGGAATTATGTCGGTTCCTAATCCCTCGATTTGATGCATCTTAACCTCGCCTATTTTTCCCGTGTCCTTGAATATTTTAAAATTTGAACCCGCGGGGTCAGCCCCTATCACCTTAATGTCAGGATTCTTTTCTTTCAGGTATTTAGATACGCCTGTAATTGTGCCCGCTGTACCTACGCCGCACACGAAGTGTGTGATTTTCCCTTCAGTGTCTTTCCAGATTTCCGCGCCCGTGGTGTTATAATGGCTGCCGGGATTCGATTCATTGGCGTATTGATTCAGATTAATAGCGCCCGGTATCTCTTCCGAAAGAGATTTTGCCTTGTTCCTGTAATAATCGGGCGAATCGGGTGTCGCTTCCTTCGGCACTATAACCACCTCCGCTCCGAGCGCTTTTAAATAGTTGCGCTTTTCCTGACCTATCTTATCCGTCATCACAAGAATAACTCTGTAACCTTTGACCCTGCCCGCAAGAGCCAGACCGATTCCCGTGTTTCCGCTGGTCGCCTCGACAATTGTCGATCCTTTTTTCAATAAACCCTTTTTCTCGGCGTCTTCTATCATTGCCCGTCCTACTCTGTCTTTTACGCTTCCCCCCGGATTGCAGAATTCGATCTTCGCCAGCACTGTCGCCTTTATTCCCCTTGTCATGTTGTTAATCCTGACTAGCGGGGTATTTCCTATCAGTTCAAGAATATTGCGGTAATACATTCGCGTGGTTCTTTAGTTTAAAAAAGTTTTCTCTCTTGACTTCGTGTGTTTTTCTTTATAAATTTGTAATGAACATATGTTCATTACAAATTAGTTAAAAAATTTTTAAAATCAAATGGAATTTATCGGGATGGCAAGCCCGGACCTTATTCGTGTGAGGCTTGATGTCCCGGCAACCGTGAACGGCAACGAATTTGTTCGTACCTAAAAAAATATTTTTTACCAAAGGGGTCGGGCGGCATAAATACTATCTGGCTTCTTTTGAGGCGGCGCTTCGCGACGCGGGGATTGAAATTTGCAACCTCGTAATGGTGAGCAGCGTATTTCCGCCCGGCTGCAGGATAATAACGAGGAACGAGGGTCTCGGAGAACTGTCGCAGGGCGGAATCACCTTTTCTGTTATGGCGAGGAATTTTACGAACGAACCGAACAGACTCATTGCGTCATCAATAGGTGTCGCGATTCCGGCGGACGAATCGCAATACGGATACCTGTCGGAATATCACCCGTACGGCGTTAAAGAAAAAAACTGCGGAGATTATGCGGAGGATTTAGCCGCCCAAATGCTCGCCACGACGTTAAACGTTGAGTTTAATCCCGAAACGGACTGGCTCGAAAGAGAACAGGCATTTAAAATGTCCGGAAAAATCGTGAGGTCCTTTAATATTACACAGACTGCCCTTGGAGATAAGAACGGATTGTGGACTACGGTCATAGCGGCCGCTGTTTTGCTTCCGTAGTTAAGCCAATGGCGTTAAAAACATCTAATAAATGAACACAAAAGAAAATACTAAATCGTTTGAAGAAGAACAGAGGAGAATTAAAGAAACAGTTTCGGGAATAAAACACCGAATAGCGGTCTTCAGCGGAAAAGGAGGCGTCGGCAAAACAACCGTAAGTATCAATCTTGCTTTCACGCTGAAGTCGGGAGGCTTCTCGGCGGGAATTCTCGACGCCGACATAACGGGTCCCAACGTTTCAAAAATGATGAACGTTTATGGCGACCTTATTTATCTCGATGAGAAGATAATTCCTTTCGAAAAGCACGGGGTCAAAATGATTTCAATGGCAAGCATCTTGAAAAAAGGACAGCCCTTGATATGGCGCGGACCTGTTCGTTCCAAAATCATTAATCAGTTTCTCGCGGATGTGGAATGGGGAATGCTCGATTATCTTATAGCCGATCTTCCTCCCGGAACAGGAGACGAAATACTTACAATTTCGCAGGAAATGAAACCTGATTTTGCCGTAATCGTAACGACTCCGCAAGAGGTGTCCGTTATTGACGCTGAAAGAGCGATCAACATGGCAAAAGAACTCGGTATCCCGCGTATCGGTGTTGTTGAAAATATGTCGGGCTTCGTATGTCCTCATTGCAGCGCCGAACTGGATATTTTCGGATTTGGAGGGGGTAGAAAACTTGCGGATGAAAACAATGTGCATTTTCTGGGCTCAATTCCAATCGATATTCAAGCCCGTGTTTCAGGAGACAGCGGAGAGCCGATAGTCGTTGAAAAACCGCTTAACGGCGTGACAACGGCTTTTGCGGGAATTGCCGGAAAAATAAAATTGTTGTACGGAGATAACAACGATATACTAATATAAATAATCGTGGCGAGACCTATTAAGCAAAGAAAAATATTATCTCCGTTTCCGGAAACAGGTTTTTTCTCATCGGATAAAAACGTTTCGGAAGAAGATAGCATCTTGTTCCTTGCCGAGGAGTATGAATCGATTAAACTTATTGATTACGAAGGGCTCGACCAGACTAAGGCGGCCAAATTAATGCGTATCTCGAGACCGACTTTTACAAGAATATACAAACGCGCAAGGGGCAAACTGGCTACGGCGCTTGTTGAAAAGAAAGCAATGAAAATTTCCGGAGAAAATATTTATTACGGGGATAACTGGTATAAATGCTCTGTTTGCGAGTGCATCTATAATACCTCGAAAAAAACAGGCAGCCCGTCTTGTCCGCTTTGCAAAAATCCGGGATTTGAAAGTTCAAGGTTAAAAAATTTATGATGAAAGCAATCACTGTAAAAGAAAATGCTCTGAGTTCGCCGATAGAAGACTGCTTCGGCAAAACAAGATACTTCTGTCTCTTCGATGATTTATCGGGAAAAATCGATTTTGTCTTAAACCCGGGAAATAACCTGCCCGCGCACTCCGGAAAAAAAGCGGTGGCGTTCTTGGTTTCGCTCGGCGTCACGTCGGTAATATCTGGCAATTACGGAATCACCGTGAAAAAACTTCTCGACAAACACGGAATTCAAACCGTTATTATTCCGTCCAAATATGATACCCTGTCTCAACTCCTCGGAGTTATGAAATCCCCGGATTCGTAAACTCCGGCGCGGTAAGAATGGTAATTTTATCGCAAACAATCACCGCTTGAAATCAAACCGGTTAACGAATATTTATTACGGTCTGACCCTGGATGCCGCTCATAGTTGACAGGAGCAGATGCGTAAATCCGTTTACCGCTTAGCGTCTCAAAGCGGCGGTATATGACGGAAAAGTTTATTGACATTTCTAATAATTATAAATAAGTTGCTTATAACAACTTATGCTAATAGCATATAATTTTAGTGAATACGCCTCATTGCCTTTATAATCGGAATGAAGATTTTGTTTTTGCCCAATCGCGCCGCGCATTTAAGCGCTGCGTGCGGTCAAATCGGTTTATCGTATATTTTATAACCCGAAAAGTACATTGAACAAATTAACCGATATATTAAGATTAAATAATTATTCGTGAAAATGCCCCGATTCAAGCAAGTACTAATAAGAATAATGATATAAGAAAACTTTATGAAAAAAATATTTTTAATCGTTTTTGTTATTGGGATTACTTTAGCAGGCGTTATTACGCTGCTTCAGACTAATAAAACGGAATCTTCAACCCTTTCTTTGCTGAAAGAAAAATATTCCGCAAAGAAAACCGCCTCCGTTAAGCACGCAAAGTTTGATGTTCTTAAGAAAAAATTCTCATCGCCCCAGCAGGTTACGGAAGCCTGCATATCTTGTCATACGGAAAGACACCTGGAGGTGATGAAGTCTAACCACTGGAACTGGGAGGAGCCGACTTATATAGAAGGGAAGGGGATTGTTTATCTCGGCAAAAAAAACGCGATTAATAATTTTTGCCTGGGAGCCGAAGGCAATGAACTTGCCTGCGCTAAATGCCATATCGGGTATGGAATGACATCGTCTAAAACGTTTGATTTTGAAGACCCTCAAAATGTTGACTGCCTGGTCTGTCACGATAATACCGAAACATATGCAAAGGCTCAGGAAAAAGGCGGGGCTCCGGAACCGACATTGGACTTTTCTAATATCGCCCAAAACGTCGGAAGACCAAAACGTTCGAATTGCGGGGTTTGCCATTTCTACGGCGGCGGCGGAAATAACGTCAAACACGGCGATTTGGAAAAAGCAATGTTTGAACCCGCAAAAAATATTGACGTCCATATGGGTACCGACGGAAGTAATCTTGTATGCGTTGATTGCCATTTAACGGATAAGCACAACATACAAGGCCAGATGTATTCTTTGGCTTCGATGAACAGAAACCGCTCGACCTGCGAACAATGCCATACGGAAAATCCGCACGATGACGGAATCCTGAACAAACATACTCTGAAAGTCGCCTGCCAGACCTGTCATATTCCTGTTTATGCAAAAGTAAATTCTACTAAAACAGAATGGGATTGGTCAACAGCGGGCAAACTTAAAGACGGTGAACCTTACGAAATAAATGACTCCCTTGGAAACCATACTTATTTATCCACAAAAGGTAGTTTTAAATGGGGGAGAAGTCTCATACCTGAATATATTTGGTTTAACGGTACGGCCGACCACTATTTAAAGGGGGATATTATACAGGATACCACCGTGCCTTTGGTTCTTAACCAGTTGAAAGGATCATATAACGACAGGGAATCCAAAATTATTCCTGTAAAACTTATGCGAACCAGACAATGTTTCGATCCGGTATATAAAATGCTCGCGATTCCAAAACTTTTTGACCCGAAATTAGGCGAAGGCGCTTTCTGGAAAGACTTCGATTGTCTGCGCGCTTTAGATGTTGGAATGAAAGAAATTGGTCTGCCGTTCAGCGGAAATCTTTCCTTTATACAGACCGAAATGTACTGGCCTGTCAACCATATGGTTTCGACAAAAGAAAATTCAGTCAAATGCGTAGAATGCCATACGAACAATGGAAGCAGACTCGCGGGGTTGAACGATTTTTATATGCCCGCAAGAGACAGAAATAATGCGGTCGAAACCGCCGGCTATGCCTTGCTGGTTCTGTCTTTCGCAGGTGTGCTTTCCCACGGAATTGTTAGAATCGTTTCTTCAAGAAAAAACAGGAGAAGATTATGAAACAGAAAGTGTATATTTATAAAGCCTTCGAAAGATTCTGGCACTGGATGCAGGCAATTTTGATTTTCTTTCTCGCGTTCACGGGTTTTGAAATTCACGGCACGCTGAGTTTTCTCGGATATCAAAACGCGGTGAGATACCACAACATCGCCGCGTATGCGTTCATTGTGCTTATAATATTCGCCGTGTTCTGGCATTTTGCCACGGGAGAATGGAGACAGTATCTGCCGACATTCGGGAATATTAAAGCGCAGATATATTATTATCTTTTTGGAATTTTTAAGAACGCTCCGCATCCTACAAAGAAAACGGTTTTAAGCAAACTTAATCCCTTGCAGAAACTCGTCTATTTGGGACTTAAACTGCTCGTAATACCCGTTATGGTCGTTTCGGGCTTATTGTATATGTTCTACAGGTATCCTCAGGAAGGAACAATCGAAGGATTAAACATTGATTCGGTTGGCGTGATTGCAGTATTTCATACCGCGGGCGCGTTCCTGCTGCTGGCTTTTATCGTTGTTCACCTGTATCTCATTACGACCGGAACAACCGTAACTTCAAATTTAAAAGCAATGCTGACAGGGTTCGAGGAACTTGAGGAATCCGAACAGCACGGCAGCGAAATAAAAAATGAGCAAAACAAAGACGACAAAAAAGAGGTAATCTATGAATGAACAGAAATTCATGAATCCCTATCTGGCGGGATTCTTTCTCGGACTGATTCTTCTCGCCACTATCTACATTACAGGAAGGGGACTCGGTGCAAGCGGAGCCGTTAAGAGCGTTTATACGGCGGCCGTTGAAAGCATACTTCCCGGTTATACCGCAAATGCGTTGTATTATCAGGAATACTCTAAAGAGCATCCTGGAAATCCGCTTAAGAACTGGCTGGTTTTTGAAGTGATTGGAGTGGTTATCGGCGCGTTTATTTCAGGCTTAATATCAAACAGGCTTAAATTTAAACTCGAGCATTCTCCGAAAAGCACCGCGAAAATCAGAATCGCCGGCGCGCTTATCGGCGGATTCCTGTTCGGATTCGGAGCGCAGCTCGGAAGGGGATGCACAAGCGGAGCGGCTTTGTCCGGCATGGCGGTACTCTCTACGGGCGGATTAATAACGATGGCAGCGATTTTCGGCGGCGCTTATTTGTTCGCGTACTTTTTCAGAAAATTGTGGATTTAAAATTATTCATAGGAGTTTATTAAAATGGGACCATTAGTTCCTGAAGTTATAGGAAACGAATTAAATTTTATAGTCGCTCTCTTCATAGGAATAGCGTTCGGCTTTATACTCGAGCAGGCGGGTTTTTCAACGTCAAAAAAACTTGTCGGTCTTTTTTACGGATACGACTTCACGGTTCTCAGAGTGTTTTTCACCGCCGGAATTACCGCTATGATAGGTGTGATTGCCCTCGGACACTGGGGTTTGCTTGATATAAGCCTCGTGTACATTAATCCGACATTCCTGTGGTCGGCGCTTGCAGGCGGTTTCATTATGGGGCTCGGATTCGTTATCGGAGGGTTCTGCCCGGGTACGAGCGTATGCGCCGCCGCTATTGGAAAAATTGACGCTATGATATTTGTGGCGGGCTCCTTCCTCGGCGTGATGCTGTTCGCCGAAGGATATCCATTGTTTGAAAAATTGTATTTAAGCGAATCCTGGGGAAATGTAAGAGTGTTCGAGTCGCTTGGAATGTCTCAGTCGCTGTTCGCGTTTCTGCTTGTACTTGTTGCGGTCGGCGCGTTCTGGGCAACCACTTTTATCGAGAAAAAAGTTAACGGCTCGTTAAATTCCGAATTCAAACCCGTCAGGATTTATTACGGACTGACTGCAGTTGCGGTGATTGCCGCTCTCCTGATGTTCGCTCTGCCCGACCGAAAGCAACAACTGCTGGATTTGGTTAACAGCGGCGAATATACAGGCACCGAAAACGTTAAGATTATGACGCCCGACGAACTCGCGTTCAGAATAATGGACGACGACAAGAACATACAGATATTTGATTTCAGATTAAAAAAAGATTTCGACTCTTTGAGTTTGCCTAAGTCAAGAAACTATACTCTCGAAAATCTCTTTGAAAAAGATGCGGACAAATTCCTGTCGCTTAAAAACAAGAAAAATATTTTTATCGCGGACGATGAACAAAACGCCGGAAAAGCCGCCGTGCTCGCGGTGAAACTCGGCTTTACAGATATTTACCTGCTGCAGGGCGGATTGGACAGGTT
>DATMXZ010000185.1:0-10765 GCA_035561235.1 Ignavibacteria bacterium | reverse complement strand
TTGCAGAACCACCTGATTATAATTATGTAATCCAAAGTTTATATAATTCAAGTTCAGTGGTCCATTTGACAGATACTGTTTATTTTCATGAAAATCAAACGAACACAGGTTTTATTTTAAGTCCGGGTATGGTTATTGAATCAAGCCCCGAAACAGGTATTCATATAAACGGAATAAAAGCAAAGGGTACTTCAAATAATCCGATTACTTTTAAATCGATCGGATACGGTAACTACAGAACCGATTTTAAGGGTGCTTCATTTTCTACAAATGATTTGATTGATACTACAATAATAGAACACTGTAAGTTGTTGCGGAGTCAATCCCCGACAAAGATGTCTATATCAACATACGATATTTCTAAACCACTCCACTGTAGCTATAATTATCTGGAAGGAGATTCATCAGAAATTTATATTTTCAGTGACTATACTTATCAGGGTGGCGCACGTATTTTATCTTTCAATGAAAACACATATAAATCATTGAAAATGAAAGGATACTTTTCGTTAGCGATGAACAACAATCTATTAATCCCGACAGGCAGTATACTAAGAATTGAAGATAAAGGTGAAATTTTAGGTAACTCCACATTCAATTTTGAAAATCAAATGAAACTTGTCCTTAACGGTAATTGCTTTTTATCCTCGATGCTGACAATAAATGCTGATATTGATATTGGTTCATCAGGATTGTTGACAATATATACCAATCCAAGTAATACCCCAAAAATATATTTCGCGCCAAATACAGGAATTAATTGTTCCGGGGAATTAAATTTCAACTCCAACAATATTAATAAAGTTGAATTACTCGTTGACAGCAGCATTGATACGTGTTACTGGAGCGGAATAAAATGCGAAAACCCTCAAAGTATTTTAATAGACAAGACGAAAATAAAAAAAGCAAAGACGGGATTCTCAGCGACCGATTATATATCAAATATAGTCATCCAGAACTCTGATTTCCAAGATAACCTTTTTACGGACATAAAACTTGATAATTCGTTGACAAGCGATCAGGCGAACGCAGACATAAATCACTGTGTGTTTACGGGAAACAGCAATCTTTTAAGTTCCATTGTAACCGATGATATTTTGAATGTTCAGATTTCATATAACCAATTTAATGATATTCATTCAAACGGTGTGTCTTTGCTATATACGGTGAATCCGATACTGACTAACAACAATATTCTGGGAACTACGGGAAACGTCAGCGGCGTCTATACAGGAATATATTCATATTCTTCGGCCGGATTTTACGGCTGTAATACGGCAACCAATTTCTATGACGGTATTCTGCTTGACAATTCATCTCCCTATATGCTTAACAATGAATTGTGGAATAACGGTTACGGTTTATATCTGACCAACAATTCAATCCCTATAATGTCGCCATCGTATTCGCAAAATCAGGCTTTATTCAACGCGGGTTACAATAAAATCTACAATAACCTGAGCGATGAAATATTTTGCAATAATGGAGGGTCTTATCAGTTAAGTTATCCATACCTTACAAAAGGATATAACTCGATTTATGATTCTGCCGGCTCTGAATATTTGCTGAATCTGAACTATTTGTTTGATCCACCGCTTGACGTCACGGAAAATTTCTGGGGCGGTGAATCGGCTTACATTTACGATAAAATTAGTCCTCAGGGTTCAACAGTTTACGATCCGTATCTTGGTAGTCCGTCCATATCTTCAAATTGCTCGCCGTATGTTGAATCCGGTGATTTCGGTTCGCTCTCAAGTGAGATGCTTTTATTCGGAAGCGCGAATATCGACAATTACAATAAGAACTACTCGTCGGCAGAAAACAAATATAAGCAGATATTGTCACAACCGGGAAATCCTTACAAAGCGCAAAAGATACTTCCGAGATTGTTTAGCAATATGTTGCTTGGAAATGCCGATTTCAATAACTCCGAAACATATTTTCAATCTCTGGTGCAAGCCTATCCCGCTGATACATTCCTGTTCAAGAAATCACATCATTTGACAATCGGTTCAATCGTCGAGCAGCCCGATTATAACGAAGCAATCGGATTGTACAATCAGATTATACAAAACTCGGGATATGTTGTTGAGAAGTTTTATGCGAATATAGATAAAATGAGAGCAATCAAATTGATGCTCGATACTCTTATGAATAATTACAGCAATATTAAAGGCAGCGATAAATTGAATGTTCCTGAAAATATTATAAGAGAATTAGGAATCAATAAAACTGAAATTGATACATACATAGAAAAGATTTCTTCACTGTCGAAATCCGGTAACGTCAACGAGATGAACAACACTATATTTCAAATGAAGGAACCGTTGAAAGCCGATAACCTTAACGGTAAAACAGTGTATGAAAAAGAAAGAGTCATATCAGATTTTATTCTGAAAAAACTTATACAAAAAGTTGCTTATTCGAATATACCTTCGAAAAGACCTACGAACAGAATAGAACGGAGATTTGAAAAGAAAGCCGGCGAGACGGATGTTTTAATTCCGAAAAAATTCGATTTATATCAAAACTATCCGAATCCTTTTAATCCGGTGACAAACATAAAATATGCTATTCCTAAAAACGGATTAGTGTCTTTGAGAATCTATGATGTAACCGGAAGAGAAATAGCAACTCTTGTGAATGAATATAAACAAACCGGATATTATACAATATCATTCAACGGTTCACATCTCGCCAGCGGGATTTACTTCTACCGATTGCAGGTTGAAGGAGGTAAAACTTTTTCGTCAGTTAAAAAAATGGTGCTGATAAAATAGGATTTCCATAAGCGAGAAATATAATCAAATCCCCGTGTAACCGCGGGGATTTTTTTTCGTCAAAAAGTGGCAGCACTTTTCCCGAATTGGGAACAAAAAAATTTAAAAACAGGGAAAAACGTCATTTCGACGATGTGAGAAATTACTCTTTACAGAGAGTTATCACGGGAGTTCGGTATATTCGTCAAATGTATTTTTCTATCTGTAGTTGTTCAGAAGCAGAAGTGACGCTTCCTTTTCTATGCTGCCGTAAGGCAGTTCGATTAGTTTTTTTACGAGCGAAAACCATTCGTCCTCGTTGCCCGCGGCAGGAAGCGATACAAGGTCCTTGTCCGTAAAGTTAAACGCTTTTGCAAGGTGATAGATTATTAATTTGGAAGCCCAGTGGTGCGAGGTATCTTCCTTGTCGGGATTGATTATTCTTTCGAACAGCGACAACAGCACGTATCTTCTCAGACCCGCGGATTTGACAAGTTCGTAAAGATAAGCGGAAAATTCGGGATTCACCTTAAGAAGAGTTTCGCATATTTCTTTTTCGAGCGTGAATGAACTGTCGATGTTGAAGATGCTCTCTCCCGAAACGCCCGGGAAGAAATATTTAAGCACGTCAGGCACGCTGCTTCCTATGTTCCGCGCGTCCTTGTAATCGTTAAGATGGCGTATCTCGTGAAACGCGTTTGAGTTCTTCACGAGAGCAGATAATGACTCCCTTCTTGCCGCTGCCTGAATTTCTTCGCGGATTTTTTCCGAAAGAAATTTGGCGTCGCTGTCATTAAGGCTGTAATGCCTCGTCATCCGCCTGATTTCCTTTACCGATTCGTCGTTATCTTTTGAAGCCGCAGCAGTACAGCGTTTAACGGCGAGTTCAAGGCTTTCGTCAAGTATGAACGAGAACGGCGAGTTCGGAAGTTTAATTCCGAGAAACTGCTCCCTGATGTTCATTCCGTCAAGACGTTTCAGTATTCCGACCTTTCTGTTCGGATTTTCGGGGCCGGGAGTCGTAATTTCGGTAATCTCATACGAAAGAAAATAAGAAGCAGTCGTTCCGTTGTTGTACCTGTATTCGAACATCAAACCCGTGAACGGGTAACCCTTGTTGAAAAGTTCGAGGTTCAGCGAGTTTGTTATGTTGTCAATCTCGTTAACGTCTTCTTTGTCTTCGATGCCCGAAACAAGCCGTAAAAGTTTTTCCTTCACCGCCGCGTCAACATCGGCGTTTTTTACTTTTTCTTTCTGCTCCCTGTACTTGTCCGAATTCCGCCAGTCGCTGTTGACGTAATAATCACGCGCGTTGTTGAGCCTGACTATCAGGTCGGAAACATCTTCGGCAAAGAAGGCGCGCATTTTCTGAATCTGCCCTTCCTCGGGCTTTCCGGGCACGGGGCTCATTTTTTCGTAAATGAATTCCTTGGTTATCTTGCTGTCCTTAATGAACGGTCCGCCTTTGAGAAGAATCGTCATTGAATGCACGCCGCCCGGAAGATACAAAGGGTCGATTTTAAGATTCGCTATTTTGATTAATCCGAGGTCGGTGTATTCGAAAGTGTTCGCGTTGATTCTTTGCGTCATCTTGTCGTCTATGTAAACTTCAATTTCCGCGGGCATCCTCTTTCCTTTGATGAGTATGGTCGCGGGAAATTCGGACGAAACAAGAATTTTTGTCTGAGGTGAAATCAGATATACCTTGAAAGAATAAATACTGTAAAAATTGTACGCCGCGAGAACCGTCAGCACGAGAGCCGAAACCGCGAGCAGCGGCAAAACAACGTAATATTTAATCTTCCTGTTCAATAAAGCAATATTGGAAACGGTAAAACGAATTTAAAGGCAGTTTTAAGAGCAATTTTAAATTTTAAATTGTAAATTTTAAATGAGAACATTCCCGCAAAATGTTTTCGCGTTTTTCATATTTCACTCGGCATCTAAACTTCTTTATCCGAGTCTCTCCGTGTCTCTCCGTGCCTTCTCTGTGTCTCTCGGTGTAGCCGCTCTTGCTCTTTAATGCCCCGTGGTCGTTAGAAGAAAAATCTGTGTGTATCTGTTTAATCCGTTTTTTCTGTGTGTAATCATAAACTATAATTCTTGACCGTTTTTCCGAAAGGAAGCGAATTTTTCTTCATTCCTAATGTTTCAAATAATAAGTATTTTCAAAAAACTAAATCTACTGTATGAAGAGGTATTTTATAATAGTGTTCCTTATGTTCGCTTTCCAATTTTCCCTCGCTCAGGAAAGCATAAAGGAAATTAACATTGTTCACTGGAACGATTTTCACGCGAGGAACGTGCCGTATGCGGCGACGAAAAAACAGGACGGAGAGACGATTACGTATTTCATCGGCGGCACGGGCCTGATGAAAGGTTATATGAACAAGTACAGAAATCAGAACTCGCTCGTGCTTCACGGCGGAGACGATTTTCAGGGCAGCCCGATATCTTCAATCACGCGGGGCAGGTCGCAGATTGAACTCCTTAACCTTTACGGTATAGACGCTTTCGTCATTGGAAATCACGAATTCGATTACGGATACAAGGCTCTCGATTCGGCGCTGAGCGAGGCAAACTTCGACGTTCTCAGCGGCAATGTTTACAGACTCGACGAACAAAGAACATTCGGAAAGAATTATGTAATAAAGGAAAAGAACGGCGTGAAGGTCGGCATAATAGGCGTTTCGCCGATTGACCTTCCGACACTGACGCTTCCGAAAAACGTGGAAGGACTTGAAGTGCTGAACACCGATTCGGTAATTACGGTCGGTATAAACGCGCTGAAAGCCGAGAAGTGCAACCTGATAGTTCTTCTCTCGCATTGCGGTAACGACGTTGACAAGGAGTTTGCAGAAAAATTCCACGCCGACATAGACATCATTATCGGCGGTCATTCGCACACGCCGATTTTCAAGCCGCAGGTCGTTGACGGAGTCCTTATCTGCCAGGCGGGCTCTTACGGAAAATACCTCGGCAAGATTGATATGAAAGTCGATATATCAAAAGATACGGTCGTTAGTTATTTCGGATTCCTGAAACAGACAACGATGGATTCGACCATATTCGACAAAGAAGCGGGTATGAAGGTTGACAGCATGATAGCCGCCATCGAACCCGAAATGAAAAAAGTAATAGGGACGCTCGAAACCCCGTGGAAGAAAGACAACTGCGGACAGTGGACAGCCGACGCGCTCCGCGCGGCGTTCAAGACCGACATTTCCTTCATGAACGCGGGAAGCATAAGAAAAGACCTGCCGAAAGGCAATATCACAGTGGGGGATATATGGGAAATCAATCCGTTCGGAAACTCGATAGTGACTTTCAGCGTAAAAGGAAGTGTGCTGAAGAAAATGATGGCGAACAACATCACGAAAGCGATGAAGGACGCCTCTCTCAACGAATACGATATGATAATATTTTCCGGAATGAAAATAAAAATCGACGGCTCGATGAAAAACCCGAAAAATCCCGAGGACGTTATCGTCAGCATAAAGATAAACGATAAAAATATAGAGCCCGATAAACTCTATACCGTAACCACAAACAGTTACACGGCTTCACAGGCAAAAAAATATTTCGGGGATTTCGGCGAGGAACTTATCGTAACGGACACGAACGTTATTGACCGCGACGCGCTTATGGACGCAGTCAAACTGCAGAAAACAATAAACAGCGTTTACGAAAAGAGAATCGTTGACGAAAAATAAAAAAAGAAAAACAAATGACCGAACAAAGAATAGTGCACTGCATAAAACTTAATAAGGACCTGCCGGGTCTGAAAAAACCGCCGCTTCCCGGCGAACTCGGACAGAAGATATTCGACAACGTGTCTCAGGAGGCGTTTAAAATGTTTCTCGATTATTTCAGGATGATTATGAACGAATACCACCTTGATTTGAGTTCGCCTAACACGGACAGGATTTTCGAAGACCAGATAAAAGAATATTTCTTCGGCGGCGGCGGACAACTGCCGGATGAATTCGTTCCCGAAAAATAAATTAACACATGGCGACACCGTTCGAATTTGACAAATACATCGAGCGCTCCAAGGAAGACGCTTACAGGTTCCATCAGGACGAGAAAAACCTGTCGTCTCTTCGTATGTATCTGCTCATATTTACAATCGTCGAAGGATTCATTACGTTAACTACTTTATTCGACGGAATAATAGACTACGATACTTACGCCTGTCTCGCCGGATTTCTTGCGGCGTTATCGCTCAGGATTTTCTTTAATAAAATATTCGACGCGGAAAGTATAAGAAGAAAACTGTTTCTTCTTGTAGCCGCATCCCTTATCGCTTTCCTTCTGTCGGGAATTCTCGGAACGTTTTTCGTATCTCCGCCGTCTCCTCAGCAACTAAAGGAGAAAGCGCAAAAGGAAAAGGTAGCGGACGAAAAGGGATTGACGGTAAATATGAATGACGACAAAACAAATTCAAACTCCGTCGTCGTGCTGTTTTCGCTCTCCCTGCTGTTCTTCAGATTTCCGAAAAACGATATAATACAACTGTACGCTCTCGTTCTCGGTCTTCCCGTTCTGACGGATTTGATATTCTTCAGAAACCTTGAAGTGCCGGATAAGATTATTATGACAGTAACGGCTCTCGTTTGCTTTACCGTAGCGTATACGACGGAAAGAAAAAGACATCGGAGATTTTACAAGCAGTACGACGTGTATTCGAAACGCCACTCGGAAACCGTGAGAATGAAACGGGAACTGGATTACGCCCGCGAAATGCAGTTGTCAATGCTTCCGGAAAGTAATGTCGCAATAGACGGACTGAACATAGCGGCGACTTCGATACCCGCGAGCGAAGTGGGCGGGGATTATTATGATTACTTCAAAATATCCGAAGGCGTGACTGGAATTTTCATCTGCGATGTCTCGGGACACGGCGTGGCAAGCGCTCTTCTCCTTTCGGGATTGCGAAGTTGCATGCACCTGATTCTCGAAGATACCACAAATCCAAAAGAGGTATTCGAAAAACTCAACAGAATGGTAAGACGCACGCAGAACAGGAAGATGTTTGTGACGGCTGTGTTCGCGGTTATAAATACAATAGAAGAAAAATGCACTCTGTTCAACGCGGGTCATCTTCCTCCTTACAGGATTTGCGGCGAATCGCGCGAACTGTTTAAGATTAAAAGACACGGAATTACACTCGGCGCGATTGACAGGCTCGATACCGACGACGGCGAAAATCTTGTATCCTTCGATTTCAAAAAAGGCGATATGCTTCTTCTTTATACGGACGGCATAATAGAAGCAATGAACTCGCGCAGAGACGAATACGGATTCGAGCGTCTCGAAAGTTTCCTGTACGCCAATTCCGAAAAACCGCCCGCGGCGCTGCTTGACGACTTGATTAAAGACGTGAACGCGTTCATGGACGGCGCGGAACAGATAGACGACATAAGCATAATGGTTCTAACAAGATAAAATCTTATTATATGGCAAAACCAAAAGTAGGTATCATAATGGGCTCCGATTCCGACCTGCCCGTGATGAAGCAAGCCGCGGACATACTTGACGATTTCGGCGTTCCTTACGAAATTAAAATTACATCCGCGCACAGAACGCCCGCTTTGATGGCTTCGTACAGCGGCAGCGCTTACAAGCGAGGGATAAAAGTAATAATCGCGGGTGCAGGCGGCTCCGCGCACCTGCCCGGAATGAGCGCGGCTTATTCTCCGATTCCCGTAATCGGCGTGCCCGTCGAGTCAAAAGCGTTGAAAGGACTGGACTCGCTTCTTTCAATAGTGCAGATGCCTTACGGCGTTCCCGTGGCGACCGTGGCGATAAACAACGCGAAAAATGCCGCGCTGCTCGCGGTGAAAATTCTTGCTACATCCGACAGGAAACTTCTGAACAAAATGATTAAATTCAAAGAGAAGATTAAAAAAGAATCACTGGCGAAGAACAGGAACCTGAAATGATGTGTGTCCCGATTGATAACCGCAAATTAGACTTCTGAAAAACGATGTTCATTTTTTACGTTACCGGGAGTCTCCCCGCTCTATGGGGACTCTCGGGTACGAAATAAGCATAACTTAATAATTGCTGACCTGCGGTCTGCGGGTCAGGTAAATACCTGACCCCGCTATAGAGAGCAAAAATATTATCATTTTCTGATAATAATATTATGCATAAAATAATTACATTTGCAATATCACTAATTTATAAAACTTAACATAACACAATGGCAGACGACAGAACAATGAAGATGAAATCGCTTGAAATGGCGATTGACCAAATTGAGAAGGACCACGGTAAAGGTTCGATTATGAAACTCGGCGACAAGCCCGCGGCGAAACTTGAATCGATTTCAACAGGCTCTATTTCGCTCGACGCGGCGCTCGGCATAGGAGGCGTGCCCCGCGGAAGAATAGTCGAAATCTACGGTCCTGAATCTTCGGGAAAAACAACTGTATGTCTTCACATAATTGCCGAAGCGCAAAGAGGAGGCGGGCTCGCGGCTTTCATAGACACCGAGCACGCTCTCGACACGAACTACGCAGCGAAACTCGGCGTTGACATCAGCAACCTTCTGATTTCACAGCCTGAATACGGAGAGCAGGCGCTCGAGATTTGCGAAACACTCGTCAGAAGCAACGCGCTCGATGTTATAGTAGTTGACTCAGTCGCGGCTCTGACACCCCGCGCCGAAATCGAAGGAGAAATGGGCGACTCCGTAATGGGTATGCAGGCAAGACTTATGTCGCAGGCCCTTAGAAAACTTACCGCAGCGGTATCGAAATCAAACGTCGTTCTCATTTTCACAAACCAGTTGAGGGATAAAATCGGCGTTATGTTCGGAAGCCCCGAAACAACAACAGGCGGAAAGGCGCTGAAATTCTACGCGTCCATTAGAATGGACATCAGAAGAATTGCCGCCATTAAAGAAGGCACCGACGTAATGGGCAACAGGACGAAAGTCAAAATCGTTAAGAATAAGGTCGCGCCCCCGTTCAAGGAAGTTGAATTCGACATACTCTACAACGAAGGCATTTCGAAAATCGGCGACGTTATTGACCTCGCGGTGAACAAGGAAATAATTAAAAAAGGCGGCGCCTGGTTCACGTACGGCGATAACCGCGTGCAGGGAAGGGACGGGCTCAAGAAACTTCTCGGCGAAGAACCCGCGATGTTCGATAAACTTCTCGGTGAAGTAAAAACCGCGCTCGGATTCGGCAACGGAAACGGCGGCGAAGCCCCCGCGCAGGTGAAAGAAGAACCCGTAAAAGAAAAAAAGAAATAATTTTCGTCAAATAAACAAAGCCGGCACTCGCTGCCGGCTTTTTGTTTTATGAAAATCACTTCGATAGAAAAACAAAAAAAAGAAGGAAGATACAACATATTCCTCGACGGCGAGTTCGCTTTCGGACTCTATAAGGAAACTATTTACGAATTCGGACTCAGAGTGAACGACGAACTCGACCCGAAGAAGGCTGAAGAAATTAAAACCAGAGACGAAATCGGTTTCGGAAAACGAGTCGCGTACAGATTCCTTAACTACAAGCAAAGAAGCGAAAAGGAAGTCAGAAAGAAACTGAAGGAAAAAAAACTCTCCGAAAGCAGCATTGACGTTGTCATATCATCTCTTAAAGACCTCAAATACATTAACGATGAAAGTTATGCGAAATCTTACCTTCAGTCGAAAATCCTCAGAAAACCCGAAGGTAAACGGGTTCTTAAAATGAAGTTAGCCGATAAAGGGATACCGAAAGAAATCGCGGAAAACATTATTTCCGAACAGTATCCGCCCGAAACGGAGACCGAAAAAGCCGCTGAATTGCTCAAAAAGTACGAGAAAAAAGTCAGGGCAAAGACTCCGGTGGAAAAAAAGCAAAAATGCTTCAGGTTCCTTCTCTCAAAAGGCTTCGATTTTGACACGATAAACGAGGTTTTAAGGCAAAATTAGTGACCACCCGCAATTAAAACTTTCAACTTTAATAGATATTTTTTACATTACAAAAATGTAATGTAATATAATATAA
>DATMXZ010000184.1:0-2296 GCA_035561235.1 Ignavibacteria bacterium | reverse complement strand
GTTTAGAAACAAAACAAACGGAAATCCGTCTAATTATTATAATCAACAATTTTACAATTTAAAGAAAAATCTATGAAAAAATCACTTTTTACACTGATTTTGGCATTCTTTTTTGCTGTTTCAGGATTTGCGCAAGAGGGAATGTGGCTTCTGAACCAGATTGATAAACTGGACCTAAACAGTAAAGGTTTGAAAATAAGCACCGGTGAGGTTTACTCAAAAGATTCGCCCGCTCTTTATCAGGCAATAGTACAACTCGGCGGCGGAACGGCTTCATTCGTTTCGGGAGAAGGGCTGCTCGTTACGAATCACCACGTTGCTTACACGGCGCTTCAGCGCGCTTCGACGAAAGACCACGATTACATTACTGACGGTTATCTGGCGCGAACAAAACAGGATGAGATAAAAGCCGCCGGATATCAGGCGAGGCTTCTGATTGAAATGAGAGACGTTACTGACGAAATTTATACGTCGGTAAAAGGGGTTACCGATCCTGTCGAAATGAATCAGAAGATTAACCTTAAGATTTCCGAAATGCGCGAATCTAATAAAATGGGAAAAGAAGATATTGAAGTCCGAATCGCGGATATGTTCAACGGAAAGCAGTACATTCTTTTCAAGTATAAGGTAATCAAGGATATCCGCATTGTTTATTCGCCGCCTTTGTCAATCGGCAATTACGGAGGCGAGATTGACAACTGGATGTGGCCGCGACATACGGGAGATTTCTCATTCATGCGCGCGTATGTTTCTCCCGACGGAACGGGCAGGGAATACAGCGCGGATAACGTTCCTTATAAACCGGCGGTCTGGCTGAAGGTCGCTAAAGACGGACTTCAGGAAGGCGACTTCACGTTCATCATGGGCTACCCCGGTCAGACGACGAGATACAGAACGTCGAACTCTATCGAATGGAATCAGAATAAAAATTATCCGTTCTCTATAAAGAACTTCAAAGAAATTATCGCGCTCGCCGGGGAGAAAACTAAGAATGACAAAGAAGGCGAAATTAGAGTCGCCAATCTCGTAAAAGGACTTGCTAACGCGATGAAGAATTACGAAGGCAAGGTTGCGGGAATGAAAAAAACGAACTACCTTCAGAAAAAAATCCATTTCGAACAGGAATTCATAAACTGGGTTAACAGCGACAATGCGAGGAAGCAAAAGTACGGCGATATTTTCCCGACTGACGACGCGCTTTACAGAAAACTCGCCCTGACAAAGGACAGGGACAACGTTTTCGGCGTGGTGCAGGGATTCGGAGGCACTCAGTTAGGTGTCGCATCGAATATTTATTTTATTAAGAAAGAACTCCTGAAACCTCAGGCGGAACGGCAGCCCGGAATAGACGAAAACGTTATTGATAACTTCATAAAGGGAATGGATAACAATTACCTGAATTACTTCGAGCCGTTCGACAAGGCTTTACTCGTCCGCGCACTTGGAATGGCATCAAAACTGCCCGACGGACAGAGAATAAAGGGGTTGGAGTATATCTTAACGGATAACTCGCGAAGCCCCGAAGAGTTCGTGAATGATGCTTTCAGGACATCGAAACTCAACGACCCCGAATTCGCGAAAAAGGTTTGTAAGATGAGTCTTGCGGAAATTGAAGCACTCAATGACCCGTTTATGAAAATGGCAGCGAGCATGTATCCCGAATCAGAGGAAATTTCGAAGGACGGAATTGAATTCGGAGCAAGGGTACAGGAAGTAAGAAAAAAATACATTGACGGTTTGTTCGAGTGGAAAGGCGAGGGAATGTATCCCGACGCGAACGGCACGATGCGTTTCACGTGGGGAAACATAAAAGGCTACAAGCCTGCTGACGCGGTTACGTACTATCCGTTTACTACGCTTAAAGGAGTAATCGAAAAGAATACGGGCGAAGAGCCTTTCAACGCGCCCGATGAACTCGTCCGCCTTTATGAAAAAAAGGATTTCGGAAAATGGATGGACCCGAGCCTTAACGACATTCCCGTCGCTTTCACGCACCAGTGTGATATAACAGGCGGCAACAGCGGAAGCCCCGTAATGAATGCTAAAGGCGAAATCATCGGGCTCGCTTTCGACGGAAATTACGAAGGTATGATAAGCGACTGGCAGTTCGATTACGACTTGCAAAGAACCATTTCAGTCGATATCAGGTACGTTCTTTTCATTACGGAAAAATTCGGAAAAGCCGATTTTATTCTTAAGGAAATGGGAGTTGCGAACAATTAACAGTTAGCAGTTAACAGTTAACAATTATAATTTTTATCATCCCCGGAAATATTTTTTCGGGGATTTTATATAT
>DATMXZ010000183.1:0-10648 GCA_035561235.1 Ignavibacteria bacterium | reverse complement strand
ATTCTGTACTCAGTTCTTCATTATAATAAAAAGCCCGCTCACCGCGGGCTTAATATTTTTCTTCTAACTACTAACTTCTGCTCTTAGTAGATTTTCAATTCGCCGATTTCTTTTTCCACAGCGTGTAGGATGTCCCTGCTCTTGACGCAAGCCATCATGTTGTTATGGTCTTTGAAGAGAGGCCTGTCAATCTCGAGATGTTCTACTACTTTTCTGACCGCTGTATGCGCCGCTTTTGTTCCCTTGCCTACTTTATATTCCCTGAAGTCAATCGCCTGTGCAGCCGCTATGAATTCAATTCCGAGGATGCCGTACGCGTTCTCGAGTATCTGTCTGGTCTTCAACGCAGTGTTCATTCCCATGCTGACGAAGTCTTCCTGGTCGGCTGCCGCGGGAATTGACTGTATCGACGCCGGCGCCGATAATATTTTCTGTTCGACAATCATCATATCCGCGGTATACTGGCTGAGCATGTGTCCGGAAAACATACCCGCGCCTTTCGTAAGGAAGGCGGGAAGACCGACACTCAATGCGGGATGAAGCAATCTGTTAAGTCTTCTTTCCGAAAGCACGCACACCATAGTAACAGCCGCTCCGAGCATGTCGAGAGGCACGCTTATAGGCGAACCCTGAAAGTTCGCTCCTGTCAGAACGACTTCATCATCGGGCAGGAAAATCGGATTGTCGCCTACTCCGTTAAGTTCAATCTCCACCTGCTCGCGGGTCCATCTTAACTGGTCGCGCGCCGCTCCAATAACCTGCGGCGTCGAACGCATCGAATACGCGTCCTGAACCTTAACCTTCACCTTGCCGAGTAAATCGGAACCGTCAATTATTCTTTTAATGTTTTCCGCCGAAGTCACCGCGCCTCTGAAACCTCTCAGCGCGTGGAGTCTCGTATCGTACGGCTTCATGTTCGCCATCAATGCTTCGAGGGTCATCGCGGCGGCTATTTCCGCCTGTTTGAGAAGTCTTTCGATTTCATATACCTGCAGACAAGCCATTCCGTTTATAACGTTGCTTCCGTTGATAGCGGCGAGTCCGTCTCGCGCCTGAAGACCCGGAACGGGTATCCCCGCTTTTTTCATCGCTTCCGCGGTCGTCATTCTTTCGCCCTTGTAAAATGACTCACCCTCACCCATAAGCGATAATGCTATTTGGCTCATAGGCGAAAGGTCGCCGCACGCGCCCACGCTGCCCTTCATGCAGGTGACAGGCGTTACGCCCTTGTTCAGCATGTCAACATACGTCTGTGTGATGACGGGACGGCAGCCCGAATAACCGTTCGCGTGAACGTTAATGCGCGCGAGCATCGCCGCGCGGACTATTTCTATCGGGAAAGGTTCGCCGATACCGGCCGCGTGGTTGTATATTAGAAATTTCTGGAATTCCTTTACCTGTTCGTCGTTAAGCACCACGTTCGCGAGTTCGCCAATTCCAGTGTTAACTCCGTACATTATCTCCTTCGCTACAATTCTTTTTTCAAGGAATCCCCTGCATTTTATTATTCGCGCTACCGCGTCTGGATGAAGTTCTACTTTCTCTCCGTTTACCGCAACGTTGTAAACATCCTCGATTTTCAGATTCTTACCTGTGATTATTACCGGCATAGATAACTCCTAAGTTTATTTTATTAATGATTTTTAATTTTCGTATTTTAGTTCTTTAACCCACTCCCGGAATTCCGAGTCAAGTTTCCCTGTTTTCATTCCCGTCGCTTCTTCAAGAAATTTCTTCCCTGTTTTATCCTTTTCAAAATTGTCCCTGAACTTTTTATAAAACTTTTTAAGCAGATTCTTATCCTGAAGATACTGGCAGAGATATCTCGCCTGCGCGTAATTAAATGAACTGTTGTCTCCGTAAAATGAATCATCGTCCGTTTTTATCAAAGCGGAGATTGGCGAGTACGTGGCGTCTTTCAGCGCGTCCTGAAGTTCCGGAAGCCGCCAGTTCACGTGTCCCAGAATCACCTTATCGGTCATAGAACATCTTTCATACAGCGAGCCGAGTCCCTCGTTGAACCAGGATGGAATATCGGGGAAATCGTATCTTACAAAAGCGTGCGTCATCTCGTGCACGAGTGTGCCGGAACCCGTATTAATGTTCATCAGCATCGCTTTCTTCGACGGCTTGTAATAACCGAATCTTGAAAGATCCTCGGTGTCACCGTATAGTTTTTCCGCCCACTTCCTGTACGAAGCGTCGTCCTTGAAAAGAAATATCGTGATTAGTTCATCCGGTTTTTTCTCGAAATAATCGTTGTAGAAGCACTCTTCAGCGTTTGAAATAGTATTTTCGATTATGTTGTTTGTGCGCTCGCGCGATAAGTTGCTCGCTATGACGAAACAGGAATGCGGCAGGATAACGAAATCTTCCGTAAGTTTGCTACTTAAATCCGAAATCTTTTCGTTGTAATCGAAAACCGAGGTATCAGCCCCGAATCTGCTTATACCGGAATTATAAGATTCTCCTCCGTTCCGTATATCCGGGGATTCTCTTGTACCGCAGGATAATAACTGAACGAATATTAGCAGTAGAATTCTATACATTCGGTTTAAGTTTTTCTGAAACTTGCCTTTTAGCAATATAGGTTATTTATGCTCACCCTTAAATTCAATTTTTCATATCCGCTTTCCTCTGTAAAATATATTTCTTTTACTGAAACCAAACAAGGTTTTTTCCGTCAAACTAATAAAACTCCTATTATGAAAAAAATAATTATAATTCTATTTCTTTTTGCAATATTCTCGAACGCGAACGCGCAGCACGAACACTGGGATAACTGGCACGATGACTGGCTGAATATAAAACATCCCGTGATTGAAATCTCTTACGGCTTTTCGAAAACAAATCTTGACGGATTCTCTTCAAAATTCGAGAATGTCTCGTCTGCCGATATAAAACTGGGATTTTCAAATGAAAAATATCATAGCAGAAAAGGCCTGACTAAGTATATATTCGCTTACTTTAATTTCGGGAACCATTCATCGGATATCGACGCGAGGGAAAAAACGGCGGGGAACCTTGAATCAAGCAGTTGGCGATTCGGTTTCGGACGCAAGGAAGGATATCCTATACGCTTCGGCGAAGGCTCGTTCTCAATACTTCCTTACACGTCCGGTCAAATGATCTGGACTCGGCTCGGAATGAACAGCCTGCCTGATTCATCTAATCTAACGGACTTGAACAGGCTGCTGCTTTTCGACAAGTCATTCCGTTTCGGGCACGCGTGGGAAGGCGGACTCAGCGTGAATGTATCGCGCAACTTCGCTCTCAACGCGGGCTATGAACGCTCGAACACATATCAGAGATATCTTTTCTGGAAAAATACGGGAAGCGTTCTCATCGAAGAGGTCGGAGTCGGATTGATTGACGGTTTCGTGAGAAAAATCTTACGGCGCGAACCCGTCGCGGGCTCAATAGTAAATTTCGTGCTTAAGAACGCTTACTATTTCGGCATCTATCAACTTCGGTCAAAGGAAATGAACTGGCCTTTCGGAGGCGAAGCGGCGTTGAACTTCGACACGTTCAAATTCGGAGTCACAGTAACTTTTTAAGAGATTTTAAATATTCCCAAATAAAAATCCCCGTTTTAAAACGGGGATTTTTACAAAATAATCCTCTGCCCTTTTTATGTAAAGAATCCGGGATGCATTAATCTTTATTTCATCAATATCATCTTTCTTGAATCCATCCTTTTCCCATCTGCGAAAAGAACATAAATGTAAAAGCCGCTTGAAAGTCCGCTTCCGTTAATCGCTGTTTCGTACACACCCGCTTTCAGTCTTGAACTGACAAGCGTTTTCACTTCCTTACCCATAATATCATACACGGATATCCTTACTACAGAAGTTTTTTGTATCTCAAACCTTATAACAGATGATGGATTAAACGGATTCGGATAATTCTGGTGCAGGCGGAACTTATCAGGCTCTTCAGTTCCGGTACCGCTTACACCCGATGGTATCGGACAATACCAGACCTTCCCCGCGCCTGCGCCGCAGTAAACTATCGCGTCGTTGTACGAATTAAGGCAGTCAAACCATGTGCTCGTGCCTTCGTCCAGTGTCCAGTTAATGCCTCCGTTTGTCGTGAAAAGTATCGCGCCTGTATAAGGCGTTCCGTGAGCCGCATAGCCCCAGTCAGGGTCTGTGAAAAGTATATCATTTATTTGAACGTATGTGTATTGAGCGACGGGATTGTCCTGAAAAAACCAGTTCAGTCCTCCGTTCGTGGTCTTGTAGATATTCTTCTTATCGAGATTGCTCCCGCCAATCCAGCCGGTGAGTGTATTCTGGAAATTAATGCAAAGCAGAGCGTTGGCGTTATTCGATGTCGGCGGAATCCCGGCGAAATAATTAATAAAATTCGCTCCGCCGTTTGTTGTTTTCATCAGGAAATTCTTTCCGCATATCCAGCCGGTTGAATTGTTAAACCAATATTGCCCGGATAATTCGTTCTCCGTGGAAGTCGAAGCGATAACCTCCGTCCAGTTTACTCCGCCGTTAGTCGTTTTAATTATGCAGGAGTTGTAATACATTCCCTGTCGTCCGATTGCGAAACCCGTGTTGGCATCGAAAAAATAGACAGAATTGAGAACTCCCGCTATCGGAGGCGGTACCTGCCTTACCCAGTTGACACCTCTGTTCGTTGTCTTTCTGATTTGCAATGCGCCTCCTACTGTCCATCCTGTAAACTGATTAATAAAATAAACTCCGTTATATGTCGTGGTAAATGTTGTATCGTTAAACGATACCGACGTCCAGTTATATCCGCCGTTGCTGGTCAATACAATCCCCATTCCTGTATGGGATGCCCAGCCCATGTATGAAATAAACTGAACCGACGTAATCTGATTTGTGGTCGATGTCTGGTAACTGTTCCATAAGGGAAATCCTTCCGACGAAGAAGTAACCGGGTCGCCGTAAGAATGAACGAAATAGTTCGCGTCCTGAATATGAGTATAGTTTTTTTGAGCGGGAACAGTTTGAACGCAAACTACTAATGCTAATATTAGTATTAACTGCTTCATTTAGAATAGTATTTAACCTTGTTGATAAATCTAGTCATCCTGTTTCTTTATTCAAATTACTTAATAACAACCATTCTTTTTATATCGGAATATTCACCTGCGGTTAGCCTGTAAAAATATACTCCGCTCGACAGGTCGCCGGAGTTGAACATTACTATGTAATCGCCCGCGCTCTTATATCCGCTTGCCAGCGTTCTTACTTCCCTTCCGAGCATATCATATACTTTCAGATTCACATCCGAATTCTTCGGTATGGAATAAGATATTCTTGTCGCCGAGTTGAAAGGGTTTGGATAATTCTGAGAAAGACTGTACTTCGACGGAACGATTTCTTCGTTTACGCCGACCGTATGTTTATATTGAAGCGTTATACACCAGTTAGCCAAACTTCCCTGATTACCGGCTGCAACGTCTGTAACTTTAAAGATATATTTTCCAGAAACCGGTTCATCTGCCAAATAATTCAATACGTTTTGAGGTTTGAAAGAACCTGTAAAAGGAGGTGTACCTTGTGTTATAGATATCGCAGCAGCATCATCGAAAATTGTATTAGTATAATTCTGTCCCCCCTGACCGTTTCTTTGGCTGAGGTTAATCGTTGCAATCCCGGGTTTCAATAATTGTAGAATCAAATCACCGTCATTGGAATGAATCAATGACAGACTCACAGTCGTTTTGACAATAAATCCGGTTTCATTAAGCGTAATGGTGTCGGCTGTCGAATGGTTATCGGTTATCGGTTTCGGCAGAGTCGATGAACAAAAATTGCCGTCGCGAAATACTTCATAATAATAATATGATGGCGGAGGATTTGTTCCCGGCGGATTGGCGCCGCTGCCCCCGATCGGATATGTGCAAACAAAAGAACCGCTTTCATTCTGTGCCGCGAAATAATATTTTACGGTTGTACCTTTCGGAAATCCGGGGATCTGAAACTTGAACGTATCGGCGTGATTGTAGAATGCTGTTCGGTATGAGTAAGCGTTGTTGTTATCATTAAAATATAACCGCGGTGTGGATGCCCCGTTTATGGAAAGCCCCGGCATCCTTATCACTGCCGTCGCGATTCTAGGGGCTGTTTCAGACGACGAAGAAATGGGCTTATGGCTAAAGAAAGCAGTTTTATCCAGAGATAAAGACGTGAATACCGCTATCACTGTCTTAAGAAGCGGGATATAATAATTCATGTTCACGTTCGACACAATATCGGTAATGTTGTGAAAGTTCGGATTCGAAAAGGGATCATCTTCGCATAGGTCAAGCGTGCTGTATTGATTCACGGCGAATGAATGATTGTCGCTCAGGTTCCGTTCGTAATAAAAATACTGCCTGAACGCAGGCATGTAAATTCCTCTGAAATGATTATAAATATCTGACAGGAATACTGAATTTGAATCCGTCTCAATGGTATACTGGTTCGCCGAATTCTTGTTCCATCCGAACATATCGAGATTGAGATATGCCTTTATCGAATCTCCATGGGCTTTCGCTGAATCCGAATAAGACGAACTGCCTTGCCTGAGACCGGGTCCGTCTTCTTCATTATCCCAGAAAGCGAAGACGATTGTATATTCCAGATTGATTCCGGCGAGAAGCCTGGCGGTCTCAAGGACTCCGCATACACCCGTACCGTTATCGTCCGCTCCGTACACTGTATCATAAGGTAATGGAGGATATGGAGAAAGAATGTTATCGTAGTGCGCTCCTAAAACGTATTTCTGATTCGGATATTTCGTGCCGGTTTTAATGGCAATCACATTCGTACACAATGAATCTATTGTCTGAAATTGCGGGCTGTAACCGTAACTCTGAAGTTTTTGGTATATGAACTGCGCCGCCCATCTTTTTGCCGGAGAATTATAATATCTGGAAAAAATAAGAGTTCTGATACCGCTGATGAATGTCACTGTATCGCCGGTCAGTTCCTTTAAGTTCTTAGTGATTATCGGCTGCGAAACACGGTTTACGACAGAATCCACTCTTGCGTCGTAGATTACCTGAGCGCCGGCTTCGGATAACGCCGTAAGCAATAACATTAAAATAAATATTTTTCTCATAACAAGTCTCCCGTTTATTATTTTACTATCACCATTTTTCTGAATTCCAAGAAATTTCCGGACGTTAATTTATAGAAATAAACTCCGCTTGCCATATCTCCGGCGTTAAAGACTGATATGTAATTCCCCGCGTTTTGATGTTCATTCACAAGCGTCCTCACTTCCCTGCCGAGCAAATCATAAATCTTCAGGCTTACATCTGAGCTCTTTGGAATTGAGTAATTTATTCTTGTCGCCGAGTTGAAAGGATTGGGATAATTCTGAGATAGTTTGAAGACCGAGGGTGTTTCGTTTTCATTAATACCAATGGTTGATTTCACAAGAAAACTTATGCACCAGTTCGACAAAGTACCCTGGTTGCCCGGCGCAGCGTCCAGAATTCTGAATATCCAATATCCAGTAACAGGCAGATTAGCCAGCCCTGTCAACGGATTCTGCGGTCTGTAAGGTCCTGAGAAGGGCGGCGAACCCTGTGTAATCGATAAAGAAGCGTTGTCGTCAAACGTAGTGTTGAAATAGTTGCTTCCTCCTTCCCCGTTCCTGCTGCTGAGCGTTATCGTTCCTGTGCCGGAGTTCATTAACATCAATATCAAGTCTCCGTCGTTTTGATGATACAAAGATATATTAACAGTCGCCTTCACTATATAACCGGAATAATTCACGTAAATACTGTCAGTCGTCAGCGAGTTGTCAAGAATCGGTTTAGGAAGAGTTACGGAACAGGAATTTTTATTGGAATATATCTCGTAATAAAACAGATTTGACGGCGGAGTTGTGCCCGGAGGATTTATTCCTCCTCCCCCTTCAGGAAGTGTTTTTATGTATGCGCCTCCCGAATCCTGCGCCGCCAGATAATAATAAATCTTCGTACCCGGTGGATAACCGGGAATATGGAATTTATACTGCGACTGGTTTACCTCGTATGCCTGAACATATGAAAAAGAATTTCCGGTTGTCTTATAATACAGTCGTGGCGCGTTCATTTTCATTCCTGTCTGGGATGAGAAATCAATTAAAGCGACTGCAGTTCTCTGTACAGTATCCGTCGTAGAATTAAGCGGCACGTGCTCAATGAAAGGGAACAGCGAATCGATTAACGTCGTGTAAACCTCGCACGTATGATATTGTGCAAGAGGTCTCGGCCATAATGGCCTGACCTTGTTGTTGAACGCCTCGATTCCTATATATTCCCCTAAATAAAAACTATTTATGATATTAGTCGTGCTGATTTTAATATTTTTAAAGGTATTGCCTCCATCTGTCGAACGGGCAACATAAGCATTCGAAACTGTAATTGGATTGTTCCTTGAATCAAGAAAAACCAGCCATACATAACCCGTTGCTTTGTCAACGTTTATCCACGGGAGCCTCTGGTCATTTCCGGGATCGTCATTATTTACTCTTACCGGGGCGCTCCACGTATTCCCCTGATTGGTAGATTTTACAAGCCATATATCCCTGTCATTAATACCGTTTCTCTGGTCGGCGAAACAAATGTAAATCGTTCCCCGGTTTGGCGAATCCGATATATCACAAGCCATAACCGGAGACCAGTTTGATTGCCCGCCTAATCCAGTCCATCCCCCGACCTGATTGCACACATAAATATCATTATATAGCCAGTTCACTCCGGCGTTCGTCGAACGGTTGAACATTACTGTCTCGTTTAACGGCCAGCACACGTAAACTTCTCCGTTCGGTCCCGTACAAGGCGAAGTTCCTTCGGGCGAAGAGTTGTCGCATCTCGCGGTTCCGGGTATGCGCGATACGTGCACGGGAGTGCTGAATGTAGCGCCGCTGTTCGTCGAACGTGTAAATTCCACCCAGCAACTGTCTGAAGGATCGGTGCTCGGATACGCGTCGTACAAATCCCAGGTCACGTATATGTTATTTCCGTACTGACTTTTCGACATATCCACGCAAGCCATCGGCATGTCGTCCATTTGCGGCGCCATTAAAGCGAAAGCAGTACCGCCATCCCAGTTCATCCCGCCATTCGTCGATTTAAAAATAAGAAGTTTATCAAGATTAGTGCCCGGTATCTGCCAGTTCGCGCAGCATATATAATAAAAATTTCCCAGCGTGTCTACAAGAATAATCGGGTCAGAGCCGGGCTGAGCGAATGAGCAGGTCATCGGTCCGCCGCTCCAGTTAATACCGTTGTTCGTGCTGTAATAATATCCCATGATAGTTGTCAAAGGACTGTAACTGCCCATTACTCCCGCAACAATTTGATTTGTATTTTTCGGATTCATTTTTACGCTTAGTTCGGAAGCAAAATACTGGTTCGCAGGATTAATCTTGTAACTCTGGTACTGCGCCTCTGTTCCACTGAATGCCATTAGCAGAACAATTACAATTGCTGTAATTAATTTTCCGGAGTTCATGACCTTATTATTTAATTAGTACCATTCTTTTTATATCGGAATAATCTCCCGCGGTCAACCTGTAAAAATAAATTCCGCTCGACAGGTCGCCCGAATTGAACATTACGATGTAATCGCCCGCTTTCTGATTGCCTTTGACGAGAGTCCTGACTTCTCTTCCGAGCAAATCATATACTTTCATATTCACGTCCGAGTTCTTTGGTATGGAATAAGATATCCTCGTCGCCGAGTTGAAAGGATTGGGATAATTCTGAGAAAGTTTGAATTCAACGGGATTCTCATTCACATCAACTCCGACTGAGGTTTTTACGAGTAAATCAATGCACCAATTGGATAAAGTTCCTTGATTATTTGTTCGGGTGTCAGTCACACGCAATACCCACGAACCGGCTATAGGAGCATTAACAAGCGAACTCAATGGTCCCTGCGGACGGAACGCCCCTGTAAAGGGCGGGGACGCCTGTGTTATGGGAGTTCCGGCACTGTCATCAAAAGTTGTATAAAAATAATTCATACCGCCTTCCCCGTTTTTATTGCTGAGAGTCACAGGCGAACAGCCCTCCTTTAATAACTGCAGCACAAGGTCACCGTCATTCTGATGATAGATAGTCAGGTTCACGGTCGCTTTAATCACGTAGCCCGGCTGACTGATATTTATGCTGTCTAATGTCATCGATTTATCCTTAATAATTTTGGGGAGCGTCACAGAACACTTGTTTGTCGTCGTATAAATTTCATAATAGCAGAGACTCTGCGGAGGAATTATGCCCGGTGGATTGATCCCGTAACCGCCGGGAGGATATGTCACGCATCTGGTTCCTACAGAATCCTGAAGCGCAAAATAATAATATACTTTCGTTCCGCCGGTTTGTCCCGGAATTTTAAAAATCAATGTTTCTCTGCTTGCATATTCCGGATATAAAACTTTGAAATTGCCTGCATTCGTTTTATAATTCAGCCTCGGTCTGCTGCTTCCCGTACCAAGCGCGACAGAACTTTTAATCTGAAAAACCAGAGTCCGGGCAGAAGTATCTGTTGACGAGTTAGGGGGCGTGTGGCGGATGCTTATTAACCTGTCAGTACACCAGGATGCAAGTGTCACAATAGCAGACTTAATATTATTAGTCATGAAATCAAAATTCAACTTATCAACTGTTTCCGATATTGTGTGA
>DATMXZ010000182.1:0-3945 GCA_035561235.1 Ignavibacteria bacterium | reverse complement strand
GACAGATTCAAGGAATTTAAAAAAACATTTTTATCAAATTATAATTTAAAAAAATAGTATGGAATTACTCGGAATATTAATGCAGGGACAACCCGGAGGAATGGAATCATTGTTATCGACGATAGTGCCTTTCCTTCTCATAATAGTCGTGTTTTACTTTCTTATATTAAGACCGCAGCAGAAGAGGCAGAAAGAAAGAACTAAACTTCTCGAAGGCGTTAAGAAAGGCGATAAAGTAATAACCGCGGGCGGTATTCACGGCGTCGTTGAAGGCGTTGAAGACAAGACCGCGCTCATAAAAATAGCGGACAACGTAAAAGTGAAAATTGAAAAAACGGGCATCTCGACGATAGTCGGACTGATGGAACCCGAGAAAAAATAACTATATTCATAAGAATGAAACCCGTTGAGAAATCAGGCTTAAGCAGTATTGAAGCCGCCGTTGAGGACTTCAGAAAAGGAAAGATAATAATTGTGGTTGACGACGAGGACAGGGA
The DNA here is from genome assembly GCA_035561235.1 of Ignavibacteria bacterium. Taxonomy (GTDB): domain Bacteria; phylum Bacteroidota; class Ignavibacteria; order Tepidaquicellales; family Tepidaquicellaceae; genus CAIKZJ01. The sequence continues at coordinate 3,448 of DATMXZ010000182.1, read as the reverse complement.
AAACGAAGGGGATATGATTTTCTCCGCAGAGAAATCGACTCCCGAACTCGTTAATTTCCTCGTCCGCCACGCGAGGGGGCTGATATGCGTTCCGATGGAAGGCAAGAGGCTCGAGGAACTCGGTATCGAGATGATGACGAATTACAACACGTCGCTTCACGAGACGGCGTTCACGATAAGCGTGGATTATCTTATCGGCACTACGACGGGCATATCCGCGTTCGACAGGCACAAGACTATTAAAGCGCTCATCGGAAAGAAAACCAATCCGAACGACCTCGGCAAGCCGGGGCACGTTTTTCCGCTAAGGTCTGAAACCGGCGGAGTCCTGAAACGCGCGGGTCATACGGAAGCGGCGGTTGACATCGCTAAATTGGCGGGGCATTATCCCGCGGGCGTGCTTTGCGAGGTGATGAAGGAAAACGGCGAAATGGCGAGACTTCCTGAACTGATGGAAATAGCGAAACAGTTCAAGTTGAAAATAATCTCGATTCGCGACCTGATTCAGTACAGGCTGAAGAAAGACATTCTCGTGGAGAAACTGACGAACGCGAAACTTCCGAGCAGGTTCGGCAGTTTCAACATAAACGTTTACAGAAGCCTCGTCGATTCCAAGGAGCACGTCGCGCTCGTTAAAGGAAACGTCAAGACGGGGAAGCCCGTTCTCGTGCGCGTGCATTCGGAGTGCATGACGGGTGATATATTCGGCTCGCTCAGGTGCGACTGCAGGGAGCAGTTGACAAAGTCGATGGAAATGATTGAGAGAGAGGGAAGAGGCGTCCTTCTGTACATGCGTCAGGAAGGAAGAGGTATTGGATTGGTTAATAAAATAAAAGCATATAAATTACAGGACGAGGGGAAAGATACTGTCGAGGCCAACATCGAACTCGGGTTCAAGGCTGACCTGAGAGATTACGGAATCGGAGCCCAGATCCTGAGGGATTTAGGCATAAAGAAATTAAACCTGCTGACAAATAATCCGAAAAAAATTATCGGTCTTAACGGTTACGGTCTCGAAGTTGTAAATAGGGTACCAATCGAAACAGAGGCAAACCACGTAAACGAGAGATATCTGAGAACCAAGAGAGACAAGATGGGGCACATGATTTTATTAAAAAACAAAACAAAAAAGAAAAAACAGCAATAATGGAACAAGGAATTGTTTATTTAAAAAGAAACAGGCTCGTTGAACTCGAAGAGAAACTTCGTTTTCTTAAGATGAATGAAAGAAAATCAATAGCCGAGAAAATCGCCGAAGCAAGGTCGCACGGAGACCTGTCGGAGAACGCGGAATATGACGCCGCGAAGGAAGCGCAGTCGCATCTCGAACTTAAAATCGGCAAACTCGAAAATCTTCTATCGAGAGTTAAGATTCTCGAACCCGACGATATTCCCGACGGCGAGGTTTTCGTACTTACCGACGTAAAGGTCAAGGACATCAAGCGCGACGAAGTAATCACCTATACGCTCGTCTCTCCCGACGAAGCCGATTTCGAGCAGGACAAGATATCAGTCATATCTCCGCTTGGCAAAGCCCTTATGGGAAAGAAGGTCGGTGATGTGGTAAAGGTCGAAGTGCCCGCAAGCGAACTGGAATACAAAATTCTCGAAATAAACAAGTAAAATCATGTTTTATAAAAAATTCTCCGAAATCAAAGTAGGAGTTTTTGTTTTTGTCGCCGTGATTATAGTTACGGCGGTCGTGTTCTGGACCAAAGGTTTTATAATGGGCAAGGACAGAATCAGTCTTGATGTTTATTTCAAATCCGTCAGCGGAGTCAACAAGGGCGACCCCGTCACGGTGAACGGCGTGAACAAGGGCAAGGTGCAGGATTTAGACCTCGTAGGCGATTCGGTAAAAGTTACTTTCTCTCTTGATAAGGACGTAAAAATAAAAACTGATTATTCAATTACAATAGCGGCTCCCGAACTGATGTCGGGAAAGACTCTCGCGATAAAACCCGGAAAGGGAAACACGGAGATAGACTATACATCCCCGCTGAGGGGCAATCCCGGTTTCGATATGGGCACTCTCATGGAGACAGTGGGCGACCTGTCGGGCGACCTGAAAACGCTCATCGGCAAGTTCAACACGACTGCCGACAATCTCGACAAGGTGCTCGTTAACATTAATGAACTCGTCGGCGATAAGAACATGCAGGCTGACCTGAAGAACACTATGTCGAACCTTTCGGTTACTTCGAGAAACCTTAACGGTCTCGTAACCGAATCAAGGACAAGCATAAGAAGCCTGACGGACAACGCCGACAAGACAATGAATAACGTCAACACTATGCTCGACGACAACAGTCCCGAGATAAAGAATACCGTGAAAGACATCAGAATTCTTACCGGAAAATTTGACAGCCTCATAACGGGCTTGAATCAGATGGTGAACGACATCACGACGCAGAAGAGCGGAGTAGGGAAGTTCATATACGACGATAAGTTTTTCAACAACCTCAACAAGACCCTCGATGAAGTTGAAAAACTTACCAGGAAAATCCGCGAAGACGGAATTAAGATTAATTTATTTTAAGTCGAACGCCAGATTAATTCTGTGCACGGAGCCTATGTGCCCGAACGAATTGAAAGCGTAATCAAGCCTGTACGTTTCCTTGAACTTTATTCCGATACCCGCCGAGAAACCCGCAATCCCTTTGGATGAGCCTGTTTCAAGGTTCTGCCGCGCGGCGTTGTCATAGCCCGCTCTCAATAGCACGTATTCGTTCAAATCAAACTCGCCGCCCACTATTACGTTCTTGAATCTCTCGAAGAACTTGTCGTACTCGTCCGCGAGATTTGAAAATCCTATGTTGAACGTAAGAGGAAGATAATCAAGCCTCTTGCTCATTCCGACCCTTATGTCAAGCGGAAGTCTTTCCCTCACGCCGTTGTAAGTCTTCAACTGCGTTCCGAGATTGAGTATGCTCGCTCCGAGAGTCATCTTCTGGTCGGGAATGCTGTACATCGCGCCAAGGTCAACGGCAGCGCCGTATGACTGGTATTCGTCAATCGAAGAAAAAATCAATTTCACGTTCACGCCGTATTTCAGGTTTTCCATATACCTGTTCGCGTAACCTACGGAGAGAGCGATGTCGTTGACACCGAAAGTTCCGAGGTTATTGAAATACTCGTCGTACTTGTCGAAACTTCCGTAATTCACGTACCTGATTCCCGCGCCGATATAACCGATGTCCTTGTACTTCTGCGAGTACGAAGCCGTGCCCGAATTAATGTCCATCAGGTGTTTGAAGAAACCAACGCTCGCCTTGTTGCCGTCAAGCGTCGCGAGACCCGCGGGATTGTAGAAAATCGTGTTAACGTCGTTTTCGAACGCGACGAAATTGCCCGCCATTGCAGACGAGCGCGCGTCCGCGTTGAGATTCAGGAAATTGTAAGTGTACTGCTGCTGGGCCGGCGCGTATGCTTGAAATAAAGCGAATGT
>DATMXZ010000181.1:0-2156 GCA_035561235.1 Ignavibacteria bacterium | reverse complement strand
TTTGAATTCTTTAGAAACCTTGAACTTCGGAATAAATCTTCTGTCGAGTTGCAAAGTTTCGCCCGTCTTAGGATTTCTCGCCTTCATCGGTTCTCTGACGACATTCTTGAAAGTGCCGAAACCTCTGATCTCAATCGAATCGTTATTGCAAAGGCAGTCGATTACGATGCTAATAAAACCTTCAATAACAATTTCAGCCTCTTTCTTGCTGATGCCTGTAGCATCGGATATCTGCGCCGCTATTTGTGCTCTGGTCATGATTCTACCTTTCGAATTTATATTGCAACACGGGTTTATTTAAGAATTCCGAACTTATTTCTTCTTTAATATCCTTTAACTGACTGCCCGACATACCTTCGAGGAAAAACTCAACAAAATTTCTTTTGTTTTTTTCCCTAACAATCGAGGGTTCGCCGTCAATTTTAGCAATTTGTCCCGCTATGCGGATTGCGTCCTGAAACGTGCCGAGTGAATCGACGAGTTTCAGGTCCTTTGCCTGTTTGCCCGTAAAGACTCTTCCGTTAGCGATCTTCCTGAGTTCTTCCTTATCGATTTTTCTTTCTGTCGAAACTACATCGAGAAACTGTTCGTAGGAGTTATCGATAATTTCCTGAAAATACTCGAGGTCGTCAGCGTTCATATCCCTGAACGGATTTCCCGAATCTTTAAGTTTACCGCTTTTAACTACATTTTCCTTGACGCCGAGTTTATCGGCAAGTTCCTTAAAGTTCGTGAAAGTCGCGATAACGCCGATGCTGCCTGTAAGGCTGCCCGGATTGGAGACAATCAAGGAACCTCCGCACGCCACGTAATAACCGCCGCTCGCAGCGATTGAGCCGAACGACACAATGACGGGTTTGCCCGAGTCTCTGGTTTTTCTTACTTCCTCGTACATTTCCTGTGAAGCGGCAACACCGCCGCCGGGTGAATTAACGTGAAGAATTATAGCCTTTATGCTTTTGTCCTCGCGGTACTTCTTGAACTGCCTGACGATTGACGACGGATCAATAATCGTAAAATCGAGTTCGACAACGGCAATCTTGTCATTACCCGAACCTGACGTAACGTACTCGTACGTTCTGTCGCCTGTTCCCGAGACTGAGACGGCAAGAACGAGAAAAGCGATTCCGGAAAAAATGATGGCGATTATAACGAGCCCAATCATTATGCCCCAGAACCATCTGCCGCTATTTGATTTTTGTCCGTTCATAATTTTATTTATTGAAGAGCGTTCTTTTTATTAAGAGCATCTTCGGCTTTTTCTTTCATTCCCAGCGCGTCGTAAGCATTAAAAAGAATCTCATAGGAATCTTTCAGCAGTTCTTTTGTCTTTGTAGCGGATGTAAGGTCCTCAAGGTATTTAATCGTAGTGTTTAAATATGGAGTATATTCATTTTTTGTTTTTCCGTCAGTAGCCATTTTAACCGCAATCTGGTAATTAGCGAATCCGAGATTGAAGAGGGACGTTTCGTAATATATATTGTCTTTCGGGAGGAACTGAATAGAAAGCACTTTTTCAAAAATCGAAATCGCCTTATCATATCTTTCAGCCTGTCTTTCTTTTATTCCGACAGTGTAAAGAATTTTAGCAATCATCGTGGCGTCCTCTTTACTTTTCGATTTATCGAGGATGCTCTGATACAGAGCGAGCGCTTTATCGGTTTCACCCATATAATTATAGGCGTCAGCGATTAACTGATAAGTAGAAATGCTGTCAGGGATAATGCTTGACGCGGCTTCAAAATTTCTGATAGCGTTTGTGAAAGACTTGTCCGCATTTTCCTTGTCGTTCTTACCGAGGGCTTTCGTTCCAAGGTTAAAATCAGAGATACCCGCGTTGAATTTATCAATCCAGAAAGATTTTATCTGAGTACTGTAATCCTGAGAAATGGAGAGGCAACTCTTAAAAGATTTCGTTGCTTCAGAGAATTTTTGGAGTTCTATCTGTGAATAGCCGAGCATAAACCAAGCTTCGGCATCATTTTTATCTATCGCGAGCCCTTTCGCAAGTTCGGTTTCAGCCTTTACCCAGTCCTTGCTGTTATAAGCAAGTTTGCCTGTTGTAGTTTCAGCGGGAGAGCATCCGGCTATGTAAATTGAGAATGCAATTATAAGTACGAATAACGATATAAATACTTTGTAGGATTTCATAAAAT
>DATMXZ010000180.1:0-2506 GCA_035561235.1 Ignavibacteria bacterium | reverse complement strand
CCGTTATATAAGAGAGTTTTCATATGAAAAAAAAGGGGGGCAAAGCCCCCTTTTGTTATTTAATCAATGACAGACGTTTTGTTTGCGTGAAGTTCTTCGCGGTAAGTTTATAGAAATAAATGCCGCTTGTCAGATTATCTCCCCTGAACGTGACTTCGTATGTACCCGGTTTAAGTTCCTTGCTCACAAGGTTTGAGACCTCGCGACCGAGCAAGTCATAAACTTTAAGGGATACAAAACCGGATTCCGTGATGCCGAAGTTTATTTTAGTTGAGGGATTGAACGGGTTTGGATAATTCTGATTAAGATAGAAATTTCCCGGAATATTTTCCGTATAATTTGTGATACCGATTAGAGAACCATTAAGTTCCCAGGTGCCCCGTCCGTGAGTTCCTATTCTCAATTTTCCCGAAGCCTGATTGTAGTCGAGGTGCATCGCGATTGTATTCGGAAGACCCGTCGCGAGTTCTGTCCAGTTAGTGCCATTATTAGAAGTCATGAACACCCCAATATCCGAGGCAATAAGGAAAAGATTGGTTGCATGTCCCGGATAATAGAACATGCCGTCGTTGACAGATGCTTCAGGGAGGTTGCCGTTCATCGTGAACCAGTTATTACCTCCGTTGGTAGTCTTAAATACTTTATTACCCGTGGCGCCTGACATCGTAACCAGACATACCAATGAAGAATCGGGATGAACATTTATGCTTGTTATGGTCTTGCTTTGAAGTCCGCTGCTTGCATTAGTGAAAGTGTAACCGCCGTCGGTTGACCTGTAAACGCTGTAACTGTAAGTAGCATATATATATTTCGCATTAGACTTACTGATAGCCATTTGTGAAACGGTGCCGCCGAATACAGCCGAAGAAATAGCGAACCAGGATGCCCCCATATTGGTAGTCTTGAAAACGCTTTGTCTTGCTGTATAAAAAATTCCAACGGAATCCGGATGAGCGATAATGGGCGCCACCCACGCGCCTGAGCCAGACAAGCCTGTAGTAGCGCTGCTCCAGGAGACGCCGTTATTAACAGATCTTCGCACCCCATTATTTTGGGTTTCACCGAGCACGTAATTCGAGTTCTTCGGTTGGAAGCATACTTCGCCTCCGTCGCCTCCGAATGCGGCTGTCCAGTTAATGGTGCCAGTCGTACGCTGAGTGCCGTTGTCCTGAGTTCCACCCGCGAGGTGTGACGAATTAGCGGGATCGGATGTCATTCGGTAGAATTGTGTAATTGTAAGACCTGCATTTCTATTGAGCCAGGTCGTACCCTGATTAGACGAATACCAAATTCCACCGTCATTGACACAGTATAAAATGTTAGCGTCAGTCGGATGGAATTCCAAGTTGTGATTGTCAACGTGAACATTACCCCCCGAATATCCGTTTGTAACGTTGAGGAATGTATTTCCGTCTGTAGTTCTCCATACGTCGATGGATCCGACGAAAGCAAGGTTGGGATTAAACGGGCTCACGTGCATATAAAAATCATACCAGGCCTGCCCTCCTTCGAAGTTGGTTCCGACAGAAATCTGCGAGAAACTTGTACCCGAATTTGTTGACTTAAATACCGTGATAGCGCTGCCGGAATACACGGCGGCGTAAAGCACGGCAGGCTGGGATTTACATATAGCGATGTGATTTCTGGTTCCGAGTGATACAGGAAAAGATCCCGCATTGAATGTTGCTCCTCCGTCAGTAGAAATTTTGTAGCCGCTTCCGGAACCGATAATGTAAACTTTAGTTCCGTCGGGAGAAAAAACAACGTCATCGCAGCGTCCGCTTACCGCTGTTGTCCAGGTTACGCCAGCATCGGTTGACCTGACGAGTCCTGAAGTTCCGATTGCGGCAAGAAGATAATTTGAATTTCCCGGTTTAATAACTATGCGCGAGAAATATGAACTTATCGGTAATCCTGTTTTATAATTTGTCCAATTATTTCCACCGTTTGTAGATTTAAGAAGTCCTCTTCCGGAATACGATGCTCCGCTGTAAGTAGCTTCCCCGGTTCCATAATATATTATGTTCGTATTTACGGGATCGATTGCAAGAGCCCCTGACGAAAGTGTCACTTCGAAATCCGTTTTAGGCGTCCAATTTAGACCGCCGTTTGTAGATTTCCAAACGCCTCCGTACGCAGCGCCGATGTATATCGTGTTTGGATTTAACGGGTCAATCTTTGCCGTGACAACCCTGCCGGAAATGTTCCCGTAATCGAAATAATACCCGGGAGTGGGACCTATATTAGTCCAGTAAACTTCATTCGGATTCATAAAGAATCCATTTTGTTTTCTAAGATTGTCTCTTTGTCTGGCTGCTTTTTCGTAAGTACCTTCCGGAATGAAACTATAAGGAAACATTCTCTGTTCATAAAACCACTTTTCCCTGTTGAAAGGCACTGATGATTTTGTGATATCATCGGCATTATCATAGGGGCTTCTGAATTCCTGAGCGTTTAGAAGCAAAGGTGAAATGAAAAACAGCAAAAGAAAAAAAAGTTTTTTCAT
>DATMXZ010000179.1:0-2649 GCA_035561235.1 Ignavibacteria bacterium | reverse complement strand
TGATTTATAAAAATTATATTTGCTAATAGCAACTAAAAAAATAATAAGGCATGCCGATTTTCGAATATAAATGCAGGGATTGCGGTACCGTTTACGACGTGCTGCACAAATCAAACACGAGCAAGGAAGACGTCGTTTGTCCTGAATGCAGTTCAAAAAAACAGGACAAATTGATTTCTTCATTCTCATCGAGCATCAAATCATCCTCCGGTTCAGGCGGCTGCGAAGGAGGTTCCTGCGGCTTGCCGTCATATGGAGGGGGCTGCTCGAACGGAATGTGCGGATTAAATTAACCTTGTACGAATAGACTTATAAAAAAAAAGGCTGCAATATTCTGCAGCCTTTTTATTAATAAAACATGCTTGCTATTTCGCGTTGCTCTTCCTCTGCGCTTCGAATACCGCCATCGCTGTTATGTTCACGATGTCCTCGACATAATTGCCGGGTCCAAGCAGGTATACGGGCTTTTTAATTCCGAGAAGTATCGGACCTATAGCAACGGCGCCTCCTAGATAAGTTAAAAGTTTATAAGCAATGTTTGCCGATGTAAGGTCGGGGCAAATCAGCGTATTGGCTTTTTCCTTGAGATTGCTGAACGGGAAATACTCCTTCATCATATCAGGATTCATCGCTGTATCCGCCATCATTTCGCCTTCGATTATGAGTTCGGGGCGTTTCTCCCTGACTATTTCAGTCGCCGTTCTTACTTTCGCGCTGAGCGGATGCCTCGTGCTTCCGAAGTTGCTGAACGAAAGCATCGCGATTCTCGGTTCGATGTTCAATTGCTTGACCTTGTCGGCTACGAGCATCGTGATCTCCGCGAGTTCCTCCGCGTCGGGATTTATGTTTACCGTCGGGTCGGCGATAAATATTCTCTGGTTCTTGAATACCATCATGTACATCCCCGCGATATTCCTGACACCCTCGTCCTTTCCGATAATCTGAAGTGCAGGTTTTACCGTGTCGGGATAATGCTGTGTAAGACCCGAAATCAGTCCGTCCGCGTCTCCCGTTCTCACCATCATCATACCGTATATGTTCGGAGTTTTGATTAATCTCTTGGCATCGAAAAAAGTAATTCCTTTTCTTTGTCTGAGGTTGTAAAATTCCTCGAGGTATTTCTCGCTTTTCTTTGAAGTAGTAGGGTCAAGAATTTCGAAATCGTCCGCTTCTATGCTCAGTCCGAGTTCCTCTATATTCTTCTGTATAACCTTCTTGTTTCCGAGCAGAATCGGCGTGGCGATTTTTTCATCCGTGATAATCTGAGCCGCGCGGAGAATGCTGTTTTCCTCGCCTTCGGGAAATACGATTTTTTTATGAGTCTTTTGCGCCTGATGAATGAAGAATCTCATTATCTCTCTTGACTTGCCGAGACGCGCTTCGAGGCTGTCCTTGTACGCTTCGAAATCCTTTATCGGATTCTGAGCGACTCCGCTCTCCATTGCCGCCTTGGCAACCGCGGGCGCCTCCCAGAGAAGAACTCTCGGGTCGAACGGTTTCGGAATTATGTATTCGCGCCCGAACTCGATTCTGTTTCCGCCGTATGCCCTTATTACGGAATCGGGCACGTCTTCTTTCGCCAGTTGCGCGAGCGCGTGCGAAGCGGCGATTTTCATCTCGTCGTTAATTGTTGACGCGCGAACGTCGAGAGCGCCGCGGAATATGAACGGGAAGCCCAGCACGTTGTTTACCTGATTCGGATAATCGCTTCTTCCTGTCGCCATAATCACGTCATCGCGCGCGCTTTTCGCGTCGTCATAAGTGATTTCAGGGTCGGGATTTGCCATCGCGAATATCACGGGATCGTTCGCCATCGATTTTACCATTTCTTTTGTAACGAGTCCCTTTTTCGAAACTCCGCAGAAAACGTCTGCTTCTTTCATCGCGTCAGCGAGCGTCCTCATCTTTGTTTCGGAGGCGAAATACTCCTTATATTTGTTCATTCCTTCTTTGCGGCCTTTATAAACCACGCCTTTTGTATCTACCAAAACTATATTTTCACGTTTAACTCCGAGGGATTCGTATAATTTAGCGCAGGCTATTCCGGCGGCGCCTGCTCCGCTGAACACTACTTTGATTTCTGAGATTTTTTTGTTTACGATTTCAACCGCGTTGATGAGAGCGGCCCCGCTGATTATTGCGGTTCCATGCTGGTCGTCGTGAAACACGGGGATTGACATTATCTTCTTGAGTTCCTCCTCTATGTAAAAGCACTCGGGTGCTTTTATATCTTCGAGATTGATCCCGCCGAAAGTAGGCTCGAGCAGTTTGACCGCCTTGATGATTTCGTCGGAATTCTCTGTGTTGAGTTCAATGTCGAATACATCGACATCGGCGAATCTTTTGAACAGCACGCCTTTTCCTTCCATAACCGGTTTCCCGGCGAGCGAGCCGATGTTGCCAAGTCCGAGGACAGCCGTACCGTTAGAAACGACGGCAACCAGATTTCCTTTGGCTGTGTATTTATAAGCATCGAGCGGATTTTTCTCGATTTCGAGACAGGGGTCCGCGACTCCGGGTGTGTATGCAAGAGATAAGTCTCTTTGCGTTGCACAGGGTTTGGAAGCGATAACTTCGATCTTTCCCGGACGTCCCGTCTGATGATAATCCAGAGCGTCTTGTTTCCTGATCATGATAGTTGTTTTTATT
>DATMXZ010000178.1:0-4691 GCA_035561235.1 Ignavibacteria bacterium | reverse complement strand
TATAGATACTCTCTCGATATTAATGTATTTTTCGTGATGAAAAGAATTAATCTGTTATTCGTTCTGGCATGTTCAGTAATCTTGCTGTACGGCTGGGGGAGCGCGGGGCACAAAATTATAAACCGGAAGTCTGTTTATTCGTTTCCGAATACGATGCTTCCGTTTTCGTGGTGGCGGGATTCTCTCGCCGCGCACGGTTCAGACGCGGATTACAGGAAGAATACGGACCCGACGGAGGAATACAGGCATTACATTGATCTGGAGGATTATCCGGAATTCGTAGCCAACGGCAGGATTCCTCAGAATCTTGATTCGTTGATAGCGATTCACGGAATTACATTCGTTACCACGACGGGACTTCTTCCATTCGCAATACAGAATTACACCGATTCGGTAAAAAAATATTTTCAACTTCGGAACTGGCAGTCTGCAATGCTCAAAGCGGCTGACCTTGGTCATTACGTCGGCGACGCTCACAATCCGCTGCACAACACAACATACTACAACGGGTGGAGCACTTACTCGTACGGTATTCATTCGAGGTACGAAACGGGGCTGATAAACAGGGATTCCGCTTACATCCAATATTCATACGACAGCGCGCTTTACGTAAGCGACAAAAACAATTTCGCGTTCAATATTGTATATTCAAGTAACGGGTATGTTGATTCGGTGTACAGGGCGGACAGTCTTGCGCACACAATCTCGGGAAGCGTTTCAAGCACGCTGTACTACCAGATATTCTGGCAGTATGCAGGCGACTTTACAATATATTTATTCAAGAACGCGTCGCGAAAACTCGCGAGTCTGATATACACCGCCTGGGTCGATGCAGGAAGCCCGCTTCCGACATACATACAGAATGAAAACATTACGCCCGTGTATTTTGAACTCAGGCAGAATTACCCGAATCCTTTCAATTCATCGACGCTCATCGCTTACAGTCTAAAAAGAGCGTCAACGGTGAAAATTACTGTTTACGATGCTTTAGGACGCGAGGCAGGGGTCCTTGTGAACGGGGAGATGCAGGCGGGCGAACACGAGGTTAAATGGGACGCTTCGGGATATTCGAGCGGTATTTATTATTGCAGGCTTGACGCCGGCGAGACCTCTCAGACAAAAAAAATGATATTAAAAAAATAGATTGGATTTTTATATCTTTGTTCGGATATTATAAACTAAAACAAAGACGTGGAAGTAAAGGTAAAGGAAATTACGTGTAAGAGGGATTTGAAGGATTTCATCGATTTTCCGCTCAAGTTATTCGCGGGGAATGATAAATTTGTGCCGCCGTTTTATTTCGATGAAATAAACACATTCATTCCCAAGAAAAATCCCGCATTTGATTATTGCGAATCCAAACAATGGCTCGCATACAGGGACGGTAAGATTGCCGGCAGGATTGCCGGAATAATAAACCACAGGTACATCGAGAAATGGGGCAAGAATGCCGCGCGGTTCGGGTGGATTGATTTCATCGATGACTTTGAAGTCTCTTCGGCTCTTATGAAGACCGTTATCGATTGGGCTCTCGAAAACAAACTTGAATACATCCACGGTCCGCTCGGTTTTACAGATATGGATTACGAGGGGATGCTTATCGAAGGATTTGAAGAAACAGGAACGCTCGCGACGATTTACAACTTTCCTTATTACCCGAAGCATCTCGAGAAACTTGGATTCGAGAAAGAAGTTGACTGGGTGGAATTTGAAATCAAAGTCCCGAAGGGAATTCCCGACAAAGCCGAAAGAATCGGCGAAATAGTCAAGCATAAACTCGGAATCAGGATACTTAAAGCGCGAAAGGCGAAAGACTTAATTCCTTACGGCAGGGACTTGTTCCTGACTCTCAACGATGCTTATAAAGACTTATTCGGATTTGTTGAACTGACCGACAAGCAGATTGATAAGTACATCAAGCAGTACATAGGTTTTGTAAAACCCGAATACCTGATATTACTTCTCGACAAGAGCGACAGGGTAGCGGGATTCGTTATAGCGATGCCTTCGCTTTCGAAAGCATTGCAGAAGTCAAAAGGAAAACTGCTTCCGTTCGGTTTTCTGTACATTCTGAAAGCGCTTAGAAAGTCCAACAAATATCTTGATATGTATCTCGGGGCGATTCGTCCCGACCTGCAGGGAAAGGGTGTAGACGCTCTTTTAATGACCGAACTTACAAGGTCAAGCATAAAAAACGGAATGATATCAGCCGAAACTAACATTGAACTCGAGACTAACGTGCTCGTTCAGGGACACTGGAAATATTTCGAGCACAGGCAGCACAAGCGCAGGCGCTGCTTTATAAAGAAAATCGGCTGAATGGAATAACGTTCAGGGCGAAAGCCTTTCGATAATCCATTCTTCATTTTCTTTTTTGTATCTGATTCTGTCGTGGAGCCTGTTAGCGCGTCCCTGCCAGAATTCAAACACATCGGGTTTCAGTAAGTATCCTCCCCAGTACGGGGGAAGCGGAATCTCGCTGCTGTGAAATTTGGAAAGATACATAAGAAATTTCTTAACTATCGTGAGTCTGCTGTCTATGACGGTGCTCTGATTGGAAGCCCAGGCGCCTACTTTGCTCTTGAAAGGTCTTGTTTTAAAATAATTGTATGATTCTTCAGGTGAAGTTCTGAATACCCGTCCTTCAATCCTAATCTGCCGTTCCAGTTCTGACCAGAAAAAGATTATCGCTGCCTGATTATTCTCTTCGAGTTCTCTTCCTTTCCTGCTTTCATAATTCGTATAGAAATAAAACCCCTTCGAGTCGAATCCTTTCATAAGGAGCGCTCTTGCGGAAGGCTTCGCGTTTATGTCAGCCGTTGCGAGAATGAAAGCGGTTGGCTCGAGAATATGAGACTTCATCGTTTCGTCGAACCACTTTTCGAACTGAGTAAAGGGATTAATCTCAACGTCCTTGACGCTGAGAGATTTTTGCTTGTAGTTTATACGTATATCCTGTATTTGTTTCGAGTCTATCATTTTTCGTACGTCAGCCCGTGGCCGAATTTATAGTTTTCATTAATTGTCACAGGGAGTTTCCCGTTAGGTTTAATGTCAGCGATAAGCGATTTCACCGCGGCTATAATCGAAGGTTTGCTGTCGCCGTACGCGCAGATATAAGCCGGGACTTCAGGGAAGTTCTCCAACAGGTACGGATTTCCGAAAGAAATTACGATTACTTTCTTGCCGTTGTAAGTAAGGAAGTTAATGTAATCCGCCTGCGACTCGTTCATTCCGACAGTTCCGCTCTTCATTTTAACCTTTATGAAAAGAGGGATTATATAATAATCGAATTCGTCCATCTGCTTGAATGTCGCTTCGAGACTTATAATATCGCCGTTGATAGCCTTGGTCTTGACGATGTTATTAAAAATACCTCCGGTTCTCCTCGTGAATTCTTCGTAAAAGAACTGTGTGTTATCGGGCTCATTTCCGTAATACATCGATAGCAAGAGACACTTGTCATCGGTCTGCTTCTTCGGCAGGGGAAGAATATCGTCGTTGCGGACGAGAGTAATCGATTGGTCGGCGATGGTCTGCGCGAGTTCAACCGCGTAAGGGCTGTTCACGATTTCCATAACTTTTGATTCATCCGTGTACCTGTTTTCGAAAAGTTTGAGCCATTCTTTCGCTTCAAGGATCTTCTTAACGGAAATGTCTATGCGTTCCTCGGTAACTTTACCGCTGTTCACGGCTTTTTCTATCGCGTCTATTGTTTTCGTTTCGCCCTGTGGCATCAGAATCAGGTCAATGCCCGCTTCGACGCATCCGAGCGCCACCTGCTCGGTCGAAAAATATTTCGTAATGCCTGACATGTTAAGGGCGTCGGTAACAATCAGTCCGTTGAAGTTCAATTGGCTCTTTAACAGTCCGTTCACAACGGGCGCGGACATTGTTGAAGGCAGGTTCGGAGTCTTGTCAACAGCCGGGAACGAGATGTGCGCTATCATAACGGACTTCACTCCCGCGTCAATTGCGTTTTTGAACGGAACGAGTTCGACGCTGTTGAGCCTGTTCAAATCGTGCCTGATAACGGGCAGGTCGTTGTGCGTGTCAATATCCGTATCGCCGTGACCCGGGAAGTGTTTTGCAGTCGCGATTACGCCGCCATCCTGAATGCCTCTTATCATTTCAAGCCCCATTTCGCTGACCAATTTCGGATCTTCACCGAACGAGCGCACGTTTATGATGGGATTTTTAGGATTGTTATTGACATCAAGCACGGGAGAATAATTCTGATGCACTCCGATTGCCCTGCATTCTTTCGATATCTGTAAACCCATCTTGTAAGCGAGTTCCTTGTTACGCGCCGCGCCTATAGCCATGTTGTTTGGAAATATGGAGCCGTCCTCAATTCTCATCGCGGTTCCTCTTTCAAAATCCTGTGAAATGAGGAGGGGAGTCTCGCTAAGCGACTGAAGTTTATTGATCAGTCTTGTTTCTTCGAGAGTTTTACCTTTGAAGAAAATTATACCTCCGATTCTTTCTTCGGTAATAAGTTGATGCAGCCTTTTATATTCCTTGTCGGATTCATCAAGATAGTATCCGTCGGAGTACGTTATCACCATCTGGGCGATTTTCTCGCGCAGAGACATTTTCCCGAGAAGCATTTCGGCGCGCGAGGGATTCCGTGAGTATGAGTTGTTCAATCCGCTCTCCGTGAAAGAATTCACTAAAATAAAAGTTATAAG
>DATMXZ010000177.1:0-4812 GCA_035561235.1 Ignavibacteria bacterium | reverse complement strand
CATATGAATAACACTCCGGTCTTTGACAGTTTTAAATCCCGCCATATCGGTCCGCGAAACAATGACATAAATGAAATGCTGAAAGCAGTAAATGCGGAATCTCTTGATAAATTAATCGATGAAACGGTTCCGGACAGCATTCGAACGGATAAATCCTTGAACACGGGAAGCGGAATGAGCGAGTATGAATTTTTAAACAAACTGAGAGATATAACCTCCAAGAATAAACTTTATAAAAATTATATCGGGCTGGGATATTTCCCGGCTGTGCTTCCTGCAGTAATTCAGAGAAATATTCTTGAAAACCCGGGCTGGTATACTCAATACACTCCGTATCAGGCGGAGATTTCGCAGGGAAGGCTTGAGGCTCTTCTGAACTACCAGACAGTAATTGCGGATATGACCGGCCTTCACGTGTCGAACGCATCCTTGCTTGATGAAGGAACTGCCGCGGCCGAAGCGATGCTTATGACTAAATCGTTGAGGAAGGGTCCGAAGGCTAACGCTAACGTGATTTTTGTTTCCGAAGAATGCTATCCTCAGACGATTGAAGTTGTTAAAACAAGGGCTGTGCCCGTCGGGGTGAAAGTCGTTACCGGCGACCACAGAACTTTCGAACTGACCGATGACGTTTTCGCGGTGCTCGTTCAGTATCCCTCCTCCGAGGGACAGGTTTACGATTACACGGAGTTTTTCGCGAACGCGAAATCTAAAGGTATAAACACGATTGTCGCCGCCGATTTAATGAGTCTTGCTATGCTGAAGACACCCGCGGATATGGGCGCCGATATTGCTGTAGGCTCTACACAGCGTTTCGGAATTCCTCTTGGTTTCGGCGGTCCTCACGCCGCGTATTTTGCGACAAAAGAAGAATACAAAAGACAGATCCCCGGAAGGATAATCGGTATTTCAATTGACGTGCACAACAAACGCGCGCTCCGTATGGCACTTCAAACAAGGGAACAGCATATCAAGAGAGAAAAGGCGACAAGCAATATCTGCACATCTCAGGTGCTCCTCGCGATAATGGCAGGAATGTACGCTGTGTATCACGGTCCTGATGGCATTAAGAATATTGCCGCGAGAATTCATAAATACGCTTCCGCATTGAATGAATTGATAACATCGGCGAATTACGAACAGTTGAACTCCAATTTTTTCGATACACTTAAAATCAAAGCGGACGAAAAAATTATTAAGGATGTATGGAAAAAAGCCGACGCGCTGAAGATTAACCTCAGATACGGCAGGGAGTTCATAGGAATTTCCATCGACGAAACAACAACCGCGAATGATATTGCGGTTCTTGCATCATTATTTACGGACAGGGTAAATATTGACTCCGTGGAAAGTTTAATCGCCGACGAACAGTTAAGCGGTAAGTATATTCCAGAAAGTATGAAAAGAACGACACCTTTTCTTACAAACAAAATATTCAAAAGATATCACGCGGAAATGGAGATGATGCGTTACATAAAATCTCTCGAGAATAAAGACCTGTCTCTTACAGGTTCGATGATTCCGCTCGGCTCGTGCACGATGAAACTGAACGCCGCGACTGAAATGCTCGGCATTACTTATCCCAAAATCGCGAACATTCATCCGTTCGCTCCCGCCGACCAGTCGAAAGGTTATGCGGAAATGATTAACGATTTAGGGAAAGATTTATGCGAGATAACCGGCTTCGACGGAATTTCATTCCAGCCGAATTCGGGCGCGCAGGGTGAATATACAGGACTAATGGTAATCAGGGAATATTACGTAAAGAGGGGAGACACGCAAAGGAACATAATTCTGATTCCGCATTCCGCCCACGGAACGAATCCCGCAAGCGCTGTAATGGCGGGAATGAAGGTAGTCGTAGTCGAATGTGACGACCACGGGAATATCGATATGGAAGACCTGAAGAAAAAGGCCGAAGACAACAAGGAAAACCTTGCGGGCATCATGGTTACTTATCCTTCCACTCACGGAGTATTCGAAGAATCCATTGTCGAACTCTGCGACATCATTCACAAAAACGGCGGTCAGGTTTACATGGACGGAGCCAATATGAATGCTCAGGTCGGACTTACAAGCCCCGGCAGGATTGGCGCGGACGTGTGTCACCTCAACCTTCACAAGACTTTTTCGATTCCCCACGGCGGCGGCGGTCCCGGAGTCGGTCCTATCGCGGTAGCGAAACATCTGTCGGAGTATCTTCCGGCGCATCCGTTCGTAAAGACCGGCGGCGAACACGGAATTTCTTCGGTTTCATCAGCCCCGTTCGGAAGCGCGGGCGTTCTGGTGATTCCTTACGCTTACATAAAAATGATGGGCGGAGAAGGACTTACGGAAGCGACCAAGATGGCGATTCTGAACGCGAACTACGTTAAGGATAAACTTCAGGGATATTACAAAGTACTTTACACGGGAAAGAACGGCAGGGTTGCGCACGAACTTATTTTTGACACGAGGGAATTCAAGCACAGCGCGAAAGTTGACGTAATCGATATTGCTAAGAGATTGATGGATTACGGCTTCCACGCTCCGACGGTTTCTTTCCCGGTCGGCGGTACGCTTATGTTTGAACCGACAGAAAGCGAATCTAAGGAAGAACTCGACAGATTCTGCGAAGCGATGATTAAGATTCGCGAAGAGATTGACGAGGTTGAAAAGGGTATCGCCAGCGATACTGATAATGTTCTTCATAATGCACCTCATACCTGCGAATCAATCTGCTCGGACAAATGGGAACATCCTTATTCGCGCGAGAAAGCGGCGTTTCCTGTTGATTCACTCAGGACGGGAAAATTCTGGCCCACAGTCGGAAGGATTAACGATGCCTACGGAGACAGGAATCTTGTATGCAGTTGTCCGCCTGTCGATGATTATCTTTAATATTTAAGAAAGAGCGTTTAGTTTTGTTTACTTTTACATATTTAGAATCCCCTCACGTGAGGGGATTCTTCTTAAGTCGATGTTTCATTAATCGCGTTTAATAAATTCTGATTGAAGAGAATAACAGTCATATTCTTCGCCGTTTTTACCGCAGCCAATCTGTATTGGATTTTATCTCTTCCGCTCTTGCCCTTTACCGACCTGCCTTTTCACCTTGCGGAATCGTTTATTGTCAAGAATTTCAATGACAGCGGTTTCTTGTTTGAAAAGTTTTATGTAATACCTTCATTCCTGAAATCGAATACTTTTTATACATTCTTTTGCTCGGCAGGGATATTTCCGGACGTTGAAACGGCGAGCAGAATATATTATGCGCTGTATGTAATCCTGCTGCCGTTGTCACTTCTTCTGTTTATCCGCCTGCTAAACGGGAACAAAATACTCGCGATTTTGTCATTCCTGTTCGTCATACATTACAGCGTTCATTGGGGATTTACGGGATATACAATGTCGGTTCCTGTTCTGTTTCTAATCTTCTCAGTCCTTTATCTTTACTTCATCAGAAGGAAAATCCTGTACGCTTTTGCCATACCGCCGCTGCTTCTTATTCTTTTCACGCTCCATTTTCAATCCGCGATATTCGCTGCGCTCGTTTTTACCGTCATGCAATTCGTTTATTCGTTCAAGCGGATTCGTTTCTGGATAATTTTCTTCGTGACGATGTTTCCTTTAACGGTTGTAATGTATCTGGCGTATAACGTTGATTCGCAGGGCGGTTCGTCGTTGACGGCGTTTCTTACTAACTATTACCTCAATGATTTCGCGGGTTCTCTGTTGCGAAGATTTGGAATATTTTTCATACTGGACAATTTCTTTCTGTTCAAAGGCGCGGCGGGAATTGTATACTCGGCGTTTGTATCCGCTTCGGTTATTGCAATATTTGCATTCTGTATTAAAAGGTTTTATAAAGGACCGGATGAAAAACTCAAATACGTTTTTGTCCTGCTTGCGGTATCGGCCGCCTGTTACGTATTTCTTCCCGATAATATTAACGGACAGAACATAATTTTCGAAAGATATTCTGTAATCCTTTTTCTGCTTATGATTGCCGCATCGGGCGCGCTTTTTCCTTCTTCGAAGGACGCTGCCCGCGCGGACAGGTGCCTAACAGTCGCTATATTAATTATTGTATCGGTTCATTCCGTTATATTACTGGATTACATGAACGACTTTCGAAATGAATCCCGTGATTTCAATGAAGAGATTTTTCCGTCGGGAAGGGAACTGGTTCTTGCCGGCGTTATAAAGGACAATGATTTCAGGGGACGTAAAATCTGGACGCATTTCCCTATGTACTTTACCGTATGGAAAGGCGGGATTACAACCGGGCTTGTCGATTATAAATTCGGGCTCATCAAACGCAATGCGCCCAAAAGTGTTTTACCGCAGTTCAAAGAATGGCTCGACGGAAACGATTTTGATTTCAGTAGTTACTATTCCGCTGCGGATTACATAATCGTGCGAAGCGTAATAAAAGATTCTCTGAACAATTTCAATTTAATATCGGCATCCGGGAAATGGAAACTTTACAGAAACATTGTCAGGACTTGTCCCTGACAAAATGCTTCATTTCTTCCGGAATTTCAAAAGAGAACTCGACAAATCCGCTGTACTCTCCGTTAATATTATAAGGTGATTGCAATATAAGTTTTTTCTTACCCGCTTTTTCAATCGTATATACGTTCTTCGTCCCGTTTTTTAGCATCCCGGACAATTGCGTGCGTGAAGGTTCGGGATGGCAGTCCAGAACATTCGTGCCGATTAACTTTTCTCCTCCGTCGTCCCTAAAAGTGCCCAGAGCCTTATCATTCATCGAAAGTATTATGCCGTCCTTGCCGCAAACAGTTATCGCGATGTCGATTTCTTTAATCC
>DATMXZ010000176.1:0-3521 GCA_035561235.1 Ignavibacteria bacterium | reverse complement strand
TTATTATTGCTCTAAATGGATAAAATTCCCGCGTGATGTATTATCGGAGAAAATATAACCCTCGCGTTAAATGGAAATTCCTCCGCGTTAAATTTATTCTTGCCGCGGTTTTAGCCTTTTCATTTTCGCATTCGCAATCCCAGACTCTCGTGGGCACGGTTATGTTTGAAGGAAATACGGTATTTTCCGATAACGACCTGAAAGGTTCGATGATACTTAAAGCCGACAAGAAATTTTCCGAAGAACAGATGTCGTCCGATTTAAAATCAATAAGAGAAAGATACAGGTCATCGGGATATCTTAACGCAAGAATTTCGGACGTCGTGAAAAAATTTACTTCGGATTCGTCATACGTTGATATAAAAATCTCAATAACCGAGGGCAGACCAGCCATAATAGGAGAAATAAATATCCGCGGGAACAGAACAATCACAACGGCAGAGATAAAAAATAAATTCGAGACAAAAACAGGCGGCATTCTCGACAACAACACGCTCTCCAACGATATTAAAGCCCTTCTTGAAGCGTATGAAAAGAAAGGCAACCTGTTCACGAAAGCCGTGATTGACGAAATTACTCTTGACGACGAAACGAATCCGAAAATAAGAATAGGTATTACTATCAAAGAGGAATCAAAAATTAAAATCGCGAACGTCAGGATTAAAGGAAACGAGGATACCGATGACAACGTCATTCTCCGTGAATTGAGAATTAAAGATGATAAGACTGTTACGAGAGAATCGATGAGCGATATGAAGTTCCGTCTCGAGAAACTGAATATTTTTTCGTCGGTAGAAGAGCCGCAGATTTACACGATTCAGAGCAGGAATGAATCGGGGCTTTTAATCACCGTCAAAGAAGGAAACACTAACACGTTTGACGGGATACTCGGTTATGTTCCTCCGGTAACGGAAGGCGAGAAAGGATATTTCACAGGTCTCGTCAATCTATCGTTCAGAAACCTGTTCGGCACTGCCCGCAGGCTTGATGCGAGGTGGCAGCAGGAGACTAAATCGACGCAGGAACTCGAACTGAAGTATTCCGAACCGTATTTCTTCGGTCTGCCACTTAACGTTAGCGGCGGTTTTTTACAGAGGATTCAGGATACGAGTTACACGCACAGAAAATTTGACTTCAAGGGCGACATCCTCGTAACCGACAGGTTCACGCTCGGATTCACGGCGGGTATCGACAGGGTAATACCGCCCGATTCCGCGGTGGTGTTCACGATTGCCGATTCGAGAATCCTGTACGGCGGAACGGAAATCAGGTATGACAGCAGGGACAACGTTTATATTCCCGTATCGGGAATTGTTTACCGTGTGAATTACGCGTACGGTGACAAGAAAATATACTCCGCGCAGTCGGTAGCAAATCAAAGTTTCTCGCTTCAAAGATATTCGATGGATGTAGATTTTTATTCTTCATTTTTCAAAAGGCAGTCGCTTCTAATCAGATTCTTTATAGGACAGGTTACTTCGGGCAAACTCGAAGACGCGGATTTTTATAAGGTAGGCGGAATAAAAAACGTAAGGGGCTACAGGGAAGAGCAGTTCCGCGCTTCGAAACTGACTTACGGAAACATAGAACTCCGCTACGCTTTCTCGAGAAAAAGTTTCGGCCACGTTTTCTTCGACCCCGGATACTACTACAGACCCCCGGACGAAATCAACAACATTCCCAAGCAGGAAGGATTCATTTACGGTTACGGACTTGGAATCCGCCTTGAAACAGCGATTGGTATCGTCGGCGTAAGTTACGCTATCGGAAAAGGTGACGGTATGCTCGATGGCAAAATCCACTTCGGTCTTGTAAATGAGTTTTAATTTACATAAAATTCAGTAAAGGTTTTGTTTAATTTTTTCATATGGGGGAATTTTATGAAGAAAATAATACCTCTGCTGATTTTTTTATGCACTGTTATAACCATTAACTCTCCAATCTATGCTCAGGGACAGTATTACTGGCACCAGCCCCAGCGAATATCGAGCGGTTACATCGACAAAAATCCTTCATTCGGAAGATACAACATACCGGGTGTTACTGGATTTAATATTTTCAACTGGGAGTTTTTCGTTTTCGAAAGAACGACCGCTACAACGACGCATATTTGCGCTCAAAAAATGGGCACGACAGGACCGCTTGAAAGCGTTGTTTACCTTACGTCAAACGCGTCCTCTAAACGCAATCCCGTTATTTCGTACGGTAAGGCGAATTACGCAATGTACGGTGACCTGAACAGCGCTCTTGTGTTATGGGAATCGAATCAAAACGGAAAGTGGGATATTTACGGAAAATACTACAGCAGGCAGTCCGGATGGGGAAATGTCTTTCCGCTGGATTCCTCGGCAGGAGACAAGTCGCTGCCGCATACGTGTTTTATCGACAGCACAACATACGCGGTTTCATACATTAAAAACGGAGATGTGATTTTCAGAAAATTCAATCCGCTCACCCGGGTAGTGCTCTATGATTCTAACCTGACCGTCTCAGACACGGCGTTTTGTTCTAACCCGAACGTTATGGCGTCCGACCCGTCTAAGATTATAGTTACATACGAGAAAAAGAAGACTGACGGGAAAAAAGCAATCTGGTACAGAAAGACAAATTCTACTTCCACTCCCGTATGGTCAACGCCTGATACAATTGCCTTTGCAGGAGATAACACATTCGACCAGTTCTGCTTTCCTCCAAATGCTTATTCAAGTTTCGGCGTAGCGTTCGAATCGAACCGCGGAGGGACATATATTCTGTACGTTACAACGATACCGTATGCTTCAGGAACTACATCGCAGGAAAGGATATTCCAGTATGCACCACCCGCTTACAATTATTCAAATTTCGTAGATTTATATTATCCCATAATAACCGATTATGTACCGATGCAAAGTTGCGCCTTCCAGAGGAAGGGACGGGATTCGCTAAAAATAATTTTCGATGAAAACGTTATGTATCCTTACGTAAAAGACAGCACTACAATCGGCGACACCAGTAAGCGAACGAGCATAACGATGAATTCGGGTATCTTCAATTCGAACTGGTACATAACTGTCTGGGTCGTTTACAGCAAGGACAGCGCGAACACATCTCAGTTGTGGGCGAGATACAGACTGACCACGCTGGGAGATATAAAAAAAATCAACAGCATAGCGCCTTCAGAGTTTTCGCTTTCGCAAAATTTTCCAAATCCATTCAATCCTGTAACCGCGATTCAGTTTTCTATTCCTGAGAAGGGAAGCCGAAACACCGGAAACGGTATAATATCGCTGAAGATATTTGACTTGCTCGGAAGGGAAACAGCCGTCCTCGTCAATCAGCATCTTAAACCGGGAACTTACGAAGTAAAATTCGACGCTTCGGAACTTACAAGCGGAATATATTACTATCAATTATCGGTGAATAATAATCCGCTGGCTGTCAGAAAAATGGCTGTTGTGAAGTAGATATTTGGAAACGGGGATGAGAATCTTTTCATCCCCGTATGTTTTTTTTCCGATTCTTATTCATACTAACAATACCAT
>DATMXZ010000175.1:0-3367 GCA_035561235.1 Ignavibacteria bacterium | reverse complement strand
ATATGAGTAAGCCCCGGTTTAACCGGGGCTTGCTATTTCACTTTTCAATTTTCCAATCACAACTCTCTCATCGCGCACTTTTTCTTCAACTGCGAAAGGTGCCAGGTAATGTTAATTTCCTTCGGGCACACTTCAACGCAGTTGAAAATCGTGTGGCAGCGCCAGAGACCGTCCGGAGTGTCGACTACGTCAAGCCTTTCCGCCTGCGCGTCGTCGCGGCTGTCGAATACGAACCTGTACGCTTTCAGCATCGCCGCGGGTCCGAGATACGCGTCATTCGACCAGAGAGACGGGCAGGATGCCGAGCACGCTCCGCATAAGATGCAGTTAACCGCTTCGTCTATTAAAGCCCTGTCCTCCTGACTCTGGTATCTTTCTTTAACAGGCGGCTGGGTTTTTGAAATCAGATAAGGCTTCACGACCTCATACTTCGCGAAGAACCCGTCCATATCAACTATCAAATCCTTTATAATCGGCAGAGAAGGAAGCGGGTCAATCTTAATGTACTTTTTCTTGAAATCCTGAACCAGTATCTGGCAGGCAAGCATATTCTTTCCGTTTATCATCATCGCGTCGGAGCCGCATATACCGTGGGAGCAGGAGCGCCTGTACGCAAGCCCGCCGTCTATGTCCCACTTTACCTTATCAAGACAGTCGAGTATCCTGAACGTGGGTTCAACATCAATCGTGTATTCTTTCCTGTAAGGTTTTTCGTCCTTTTCGGGGTCAAACCTTTTAATTGATAATGTAACTTTCATTAGTATTTCCTCTCCTGTGGTTGATATTTATTAATTACTACGGGTTTATATTTAAGTTCGATTCCTTTTTCGGTCTTGAAGGCAATCGTGTGCTTCAGCCAGTTCACATCGTCGCGCTTCGGATGGTCTGTCCGCCAGTGCGCTCCACGGCACTCCTGTCTCGCCAGCGCTCCCGTGACAATCGCGTCCGAAAACTCGAGAAGATTTCCGAGTTCTATGATTTCCATAAGTTCGGTGTTGAAAACCTTTCCCTTGCAGGACAGGTGAACGCTTTTGAATTTGTGCTCGAGTTCGTGTATTGTATCGAGCATCGAGTTAAGGTCCTTTTCGTTCCTGAACACTCCGCATTTATTAGTCATTTCTTCTTTGAGTCTCAGGCGGATTTTGTCCGCGTTCTCGCCCGATGAAGTCCCGTAAAGGTTTGCGAACATTTCCCTGTCCTTCTTTTCGGCATCGCCGGGAAGCGGGCTGAACTCCGCCTCGCGCAGGTATTTCACGAGCGTTTTGCCTGTTCGCCTTCCGTGAACAACCGCGTCGAGCAGAGAATTAGTGCCGAGCCTGTTTGCGCCGTGAACGGAGACGCAGGCGCATTCACCCGCCGCGTAGAATCCTTTTACGATTGTTCCTTTTTCGTCTGCCAGCACGTGTCCGTATAAATCGGTCGGTATGCCGCCCATCGAATAGTGCGCTGTCGGCAGTATCGGAATCGGCTGCTTGACAGGGTCTATTCCCGCATATGTCTTCGCGAATCCCGTTATTTCCGGCAGCCGCTCTTTCAGTTTCGCCGCGCCGAGATGGGTGAGGTCGAGATTAACGAAATCGCCGCCGTTTATACCTCTGCCTTCGTTAATTTCGGTCTGAATGCTTCGCGTCACCATATCGCGGGGCGCGAGTTCCATTACAGTCGGCGCGTAATTCTTCATGAATCTGTCGCCGTCATTGTTAACCAGATAACCGCCTTCACCGCGCGCTCCTTCTGTAACCAGAATACCGAGAGGATATAGTCCCGTCGGATGGAACTGAACGAATTCCATGTCTTCAAGCGGTATTCCCGCGCGGAAAGCAATCGCAACACCGTCTCCGGAATTCGCGTAAGCGTTTGAAGTTACCCTGTACGCGCGTCCATAACCGCCCGTTCCGAACATCACAGCTTTCGCGTGGAAAGTGTGAATCTCTCCGTCGCGAAGATTGAACGCCGTAAGACCCTTACAGACACCGTCGTCAATTATTAGAGAAAGAATGAAGTACTCCGCGTAAAAGCGAACGTTCCTTTTCACGCATTGCTCATAAAGCGTATGAAGAATCACGTGTCCCGTCCTGTCCGCGGAATAGCAGGCGCGAAGTACAGGAATCCTTTTCGAGTTTCCGTTCTCGTCGATAATTTCTTTAGTGTGTCCGCCGAACTGTCTTTGCGCAATTTTGCCCTCTTTAGTTCTGCTGAAAGGAACGCCGAGATGCTCGAGTTCGTAAATGGCGTCCGGCGCTTCGCCGCACATCATTTCAATCGCGTCCTGGTCTCCGAGATAATCGCTTCCCTTGACGGAATCGAACACGTGCCATTCGACAGTGTCGTGCTCTTCATTGCCGAGCGCTGCCGCAATGCCGCCCTGCGCCGCTCCTGAATGCGAGCGTGTCGGAAACAACTTTGATATAACTCCGACATCGGCGTATTGCGATGTCTCTACAGCCGCGCGAAGCCCCGCGAGTCCCGCTCCGACAATTATTAAATCGTGTTTGTGAATCATCTTCTTTTATTAGTTAAAATTATTTTACTTTTCACCACTAATTACCACTAAGGCACTAAGTTCACTAAGAAAAACTTGGAGCCATATAGGTGTATCCTAAAACGACAGTATCGTATTTAAACCGATGAACCAGAAAGTCAGTCCCAGCAGAATCATTAGAACATAAATCGTATTCGCCACCCACGGTTTCAGATGATAATCCCTTATCACGTTCCACGTGCCGTTCAACCCGTGCCACAGTCCCAGCGTTACGAATGTCAGGTCTATTCCTTTCCAGAAAGGCGAATGCAGCCTTTCCATCACAGCCTTGTAAGTGTGTCCGCTGTCGGGCGTAGCGTGCATCAGGACGTAATGCCCGATTAATACAATTACAAGAATGATTCCCGAGATGCGCTGCAAATACCAGTTCTTCGCGCCCGAGTTCCTTGAACCGAAAAATTTATATGTATTCATTTGTTTTATATTTTCTTTTGATTTTTAATGTAAGAATATCAGATACGCCATTCCCGCGACCATAAGTACGCCGAACACGTACACGAACGCGAGAATCTGTTTGTGGTATCTTGCCCCGTTCCCGAAGTCAACAAGCGCAATCCTTACTCCGTTGAGCGAATGGAACATCACGAGAGCGCCCAGAAGCCATTCCCCGAACAGGAAAACAGGTGATGAGAACAACGCCATCTCTTCGTTGAAAGCCGCTTCGCCCTTCAGAAGACCCGTCAGGGCTATTATGTGAACCATAATGTAAACAGTGAGACCGAGCCCCGTGATTCTGTGCAGTATCCACGCCCAGCTGCCTGTATGTTTTCTGTAATTGAATAGAACTTCGAGCCACCGGGAAAAGAAAGATGTAGCCGTTTGGTT
>DATMXZ010000174.1:0-15462 GCA_035561235.1 Ignavibacteria bacterium | reverse complement strand
TGCTAAAAAACGCATATGAGGAGATTTATTCTTATTACTATCATATTCCTGCTTTTTGCGAATGTTGTTTCCGCGCAACTAAAGGGAATAACATCCTACGATAACGCTTACAGAAACTACACGGCGGGTAATTTCGACGTTGCGGTAAAATATTATAACGAATATCTGAAATCGTACACCAATGACGATAAAGCGATTTTCGAAAGGGGCATGTGCTACGAATCTTTAAGAAAATTTGACGATGCTCTCAGAGATTATTCATCGGCAATTATGCTGAGACCTTTGTCGTCTCCTTATTACGTGAGCAGAGGTTATGTTTACATCAAGACGGGAATGCCCCAGAACGCGTATGACGACTTCACTCGCGCAATTCAATACGACCCGTCAGGTTCCGATGGTTATTTCGGACGCGTGAACGCCAACCTCGACCTTAACAAATACGACTTCGCGCTTGCGGATATCAATTCGGCTATTAACCTTAATAACAAGAATCCCCTTTTTTATTACATACGCGCGATGATTTATACCGAACTTAACGACACGGCAAAATTCTACGACGATATAGAAAAAATTCTTAACAAATACCCCGACGACTTCTTTTCCAACTTCAAATCGCAGGGCGTGGTTCTGATTCTCGATAACATAGAGCAAAACATAAATTTTCTTAACGGGTTGATTAATGAAAACCCAGGATACTTCCTGCTGCATTTTATGCGGGGATTCAATTACTATCTCGCGAAAAAATTCGTTCCCGCGGAGGAGGATTTTAATCTCGCCCTGAAATATTGTTCGAACATCACTACAAGAATCGCCGTTTACTCACAGAAACTAATAGAGAACTGTAAAATATATTCTGACAAATAGTATGAAATTAATTGACAACAAAGACATACACGATGCATCCGTTAACCTCGCGCTTGAAGAATACTGCGTCAGGAATCTTGATTTCAGCGAAGAAATGTTTTTATTGTTTTACATAAACGACCCGTCGATAATAATCGGCAAGCACCAGAATACTATAGAGGAAATCAATAAGGATTACGTTGACTCGAAGGGGATAAAGGTCGTGCGCCGCATATCGGGCGGCGGCGCCGTCTATCACGACAGGGGCAACCTGAATTTCAGTTTCATGACAAAATACTCGCCCGAGTTCTTTCATAATTTTGAGAAGTTCACGCGTCCCGTCGTAGAAACTCTTAACACTATGGGCGTTAAAGCCGAACTCGGCGGCAGAAACGACATTACCGTCGAAGGAAGGAAAATATCGGGCAACGCCCAATTCACGAACCTCAAAACGATGTTCTCGCACGGAACGCTTCTTCTTGATTCCCATTTGGAGGACGTAGTGCAGGCGCTCAACGTTAAGATTGACAAGATTGAAAGCAAGGGAATTAAATCCGTTCGGAGCAGGGTCGCGAACATTTCGGAATTCCTTAATGAAAAAATTTCTGTCGGGGATTTCAGGCAAAAAATTATCGACAACGTTTTTAAAGAGTACGATGAACTGCCCGTCCTGAACCTTACGGATGAACAGTGGAACGACGTAATGAAACTTTCGGAAACGAAATACAGAACGTGGGAATGGAATTTCGGACGCTCTCCTGAGTTTAACATTCAGAAAGTGCGGAGATTCGAGTTTGGTCAGGTTGACGCGAGAATTTTCGTGAAGGAAGGCAGAATCGTCAGCGTAAAATTTTTCGGAGATTTTCTCGGGTACGGCGATTCGGAAGACGTCGAAAAACTTTTGACCGGAATTATATACAGGGAAGATGCTGTTTCAAAAGCGCTGACCGAAACGGATTTAAGGTATTATTTCGGCAGCATTAAATTAAATGATTTCGTAAAATTTATTTGCAATTAAAATGAGAAAAGAAAGCAGGGATTTTCTTGAAAAGTACATAAACACCGCGTCCCCTACTGGCTTTGAATATCCGGGACAGCGTATCTGGCTCGATTATGTAACCCCTTTCATCGACGAATATATGAGCGACACTTACGGTACTGTGGTCGGCGTGATTAATCCGAAAGCCGAATACAAGGTTGTGATTGAAGCGCACGCGGACGAAATTTCCTGGTTCGTGAGTTACATAACCGACAAGGGTTACATTTATCTGAAAAGGAACGGCGGCTCCGACCATCAGATTGCGCCGTCGAAACGCGTGAACATTCACACGAACAAAGGAGTGGTTAAAGCCGTTTTCGGATGGCCCGCCATACACGTCAGAGACCCAAAGGCGGAAGAAACCCCGACTATGAAAAATATTTTTCTCGATTGCGGATGCTCTTCGAAGAAAGAAGTCGAAAAGATGGGCGTGCACGTCGGATGTGTCGCGACATTCGAGGACGAACTCATAATGCTTAACAACAGGTATTTCGTAGGACGCGCTCTCGATAATAAAATGGGCGGTTTCGTGATTGCCGAAGTCTCACGGATGCTTAAGGAAAAGAAGAAAAAACTTCCGTTTGGATTGTACGTTGTAAATTCGGTTCAGGAAGAAATCGGTCTGCGCGGAGCGGAAATGATTTCGAGAAGAATCAAACCCGACCTTGCGATAGTCACGGACGTCACGCACGATACCCACGCGCCTATGTATGACAAGAAATCGCAGGGCGACACTAAGACGGGCGAAGGACCAGTGCTGACGTACGGCCCGGCCGTGCATAACAACGTTCTCAACTTGCTCATCGAAACCGCGAACAAAAAGAAGATAAAATTCCAGCGCGATACGGTTTACCGCGCGACGGGAACCGATACGGACGCGTTCGCGTATTCGGGAATGGGCGTGGCGTCTGCGCTGATTTCCATTCCGCTAAAGTATATGCACACTACTGTTGAAATGGTGCATAAAGACGACATCGAGAAAACCATTCAATTGATGTACGAGTTTCTGGTGCAGTTGAAAGAAGGAACGGACTTTCGCTATATCAAGTAAAAATTGGTAATTAATAATAAGTAATTAAGAGCAAGTAGTTTGTAGTTTAAAACTTTTGTTTGTCATCCCGGCGTGCTCTTAGCCGGGATTCGTATTAATTGTCATCCCGTCCGCTGTAGTGGACAGGCTCCCTTAAACGAAACACAAATTTCCCCTTGTTACGAAGCCCCTCTTCATATCAATTTTCGCTTTGTATTCCTTTTTGCATTTGTATTTGTAAATTATATTAATTAATATTGTTAATAATAATAAGGAGAAAATATGAAGCATATATTATCTTTGTTTTTTCTGCTCACACTATTGTATCTGTTACCGGGCATTGTTTCACCTCAGATAATACACAACCAGAAGATAGACTCAATTATCAATCTTGTATCCGTACAGTCAATTTCGAGAATGTGCAAGGAATTGAGCGGTGACACGACAGTCAACATAGGAGGTATTCCGCAACTCATATTCTCCCGCGCTTGGATATCTCCGGGAAATGTAAAAGCGTCTCAATATATTTATGAGAAATTCCAAAGTTACGGTTACAACCCCAGATACCAGAGGAATGATTCGATATGCGTAAATGTATACGTAGAAAAAACCGGCACAAAATACCCGAATAAAAAATATGTTATCTGCGCTCATTACGATAATATACTCTGGCCTGTTCTTCCGGGGATGAACGATACCGTACACGGAGCGGACGATGATGCATCAGGGGTATGCGCCGTACTTGAAGCCGCAAGGCTGATGAAGAATTTCAATACCGACTATACAGTAATTTTTGTCGCGCTTGATGAAGAAGAACCTCTCCCGTATCTGTTAGGAAGTACGGGATTTGCGGACAGTTGTTATTTCCGCGGAGATTCAATTCTCGGCGTCCTGGATATTGATATGCTGGGATATAATACGTGCGGTTCGTTTGCAGAGGTTTTCACTGATACAAATTCATATGGGTTATATAACTGTATAGCCGGCTGTAATCAGTCGTACAACACCGGCTTTATATTTTCCCCCAGGATTCGGAGTTTAATTCCCGAGAACAAGGGTTTTGATTCATGGGCTTTCTGGAACAGGGGTTACCAGTCTGTTTGTTCCATAGAATCCTACCGGTGTTTCAACAATTACGTTCATACAAAAAACGAAAGTTTTGATAAGTTTAATGTTCCTTATTTTTACAGGTATGTGAAATGCAATATTGCGACAATATTGACGTTAGCTCTTGACTGCAACGTGATGATGAACCATTTACCGCTCACTAATACGTCAGAATCGAGTCCAAGAATTGCAAAGGTTTATATAAAATCTCCGTTTAGGATGGCATCCGGAGGTAATGCTCCAAGGCTTCATTATAAAGTCAATACAGGAGTTTACAATTATGTGAATGCCGTTTCAATACAGCAGGATACATTCAAGTTCATTATACCGGGAAGCCCTTTAGGTTCGAAAGTGTATTACTATTTTTCTCTTCAGGATTCTGCGGGTTCGGTCTGCGTTACTTTGCCGAATGGCGGAAGCGGTATTAATCCGCCGGGAACGACTCCGCCCTCTGATATTTTTTCTTATGAGATTTATTCTAACCTGAATCAATGCTCCAATACCCTGCCCAAGCCGATAAATGATTTAACGTATACGCTTGATACAATACCGGTGAACCAGAATTCTAAATTCATCAACAACGTAAAAGTAAATCTTACGATTAATCATCCTAATGACGGTGATTTGATAATACAATTAAGAGGAGCGAATTCCATGTTGACGTTAAGTCAGAATAACGGTACAGGAGGCGCAAACTATATAAATACGACATTCGACGATAGCGCATCAACCCCTATTACTCAAGGAACGCCGCCTTTTACGGGAAGTTACAGGCCGCAAAACGCCTTGAGTTCATTTAATAACAAACCCGCAGACGGATTATGGGTTTTGCGTGTATTTGACACGAAGGTAGGCGATGTTGGTACGCTTATTAACTGGTGCATAATAATGCAATTGAAAAACAGTGTATCAGTCAATGAGCAAAACATCCCCGTGAAGTATGAACTTCTGCAGAACTATCCGAATCCGTTTAATCCGACAACAAGAATCCGATTTAATATTATGGATACAAGGTTTGTGGAATTGAAAGTGTATGATATTCTTGGCAAGGAGGTGGCAGTCCTGATAAACGAGAAATTGAAACCGGGTGAATACGATGCAATATTTAACGGCGGGCAGTTAGCGGCGGGAGTGTATTTTTATAAACTGACTGCAGGCAATTTTTCAGAAGTAAAGAAGATGGTATTAATAAAATAATCCTTTTACATATTACCGGCATAGCAGTTTTTCTACTTCTCCTCCAGCAATATCTGCTTTGCTTTTTGTAGTTCCGCCTGATGCTCATCGGATACTTTCGGATATTCGGGATTGAGGTCTTCGAGTGTTTTTACTATTATATCCGCGACAGCAGTCCTCGTGTACCACTTCTTATCGGCGGGCACGACGTACCACGGCGCCCAATCGGTGCTCGTGTTGTTCAGCGTATCCTCGTACGCGTCCATATATTCGTTCCACAACGCCCTTTCCTTCACGTCGGCAGCGGAGAACTTCCAGTTTTTTTCCGGCTGCTCAATTCTCTTGAGAAATCTTTTCTTCTGTTCAGACTTCGAAACGTTAAGAAAAAACTTCAGTATGACGATGCCGTTATCGGTAAGGTATTTTTCGAAATTGTTTATCTCTTCAAACCTCTGCTTCCACAGTTTATCTAATTTGCCCGTGAAAGGAAGCCTCTGGTTGGCAAGGAATTCGGGATGAACGCGGACTACCAGCACTTCTTCGTAATACGAGCGGTTAAAAATTCCTATCCGGCCTTTTTCGGGAAGGCACTTAATGCAGCGCCAGAGATAATCGTGGTCGAGTTCTTCCGTCGATGGAGTTTTGAAACTGAATACCTGACAGCCCTGCGGATTTATGCCCGACATTACGTGCTTTATCGTTCCGTCCTTGCCCGCGGCGTCCATTGCCTGAAATATGAGAAGCAGACCGTACTTGTTCTGAGCGTAAAGCCGGTCCTGAAGTTCCGAAAGACGCGCGATGCTGCCGAGAAGTTCTTCCTTCGCTTCATCCTTGTCCCTGTAATCGCCCGTAAAGGACGGGTCGAGATCATTCAGTTTTATATTGTCACCTGGTTTTATTTTTATTTTCATCTGGCGTGTTTTTTTGAAAAGATTATTTTTTGTTTTATTATTGCAATGTAATAAAATTATAATTTATTATGTATCGAAAAACATAGAGTTCCGGAATGTGCATCGCGGCCACGTACGGTTTTTTGAGTAAACATTTTATGCCGATTTAAGTAATTTTACGTATGCAATTCCTGTCCCCTGATTGAGTTCGGGATTGCGAATAAAACTGATTCAATAACAAGATGGAAACCACTGAACACAAATTAAAGAATTTGATTATCGTCGGAGACAGGGTGCTGATTAAGCCCAAGTCGCTTTCCGACAAAACGAAATCGGGTCTGTATCTCCCGCCGGGTGTGCAGGAAAAAGAAGTCGTGCAGTCCGGTTACGTGATGAAGGTCGGACCCGGATATCCGCTCGCGCAATCTTCCGAAGATCCTGACGAATCCTGGAAGAATACGGAAGAAAAAGTTAAGTACATACCATTGCAGGTTAAGGAAGGCGACCTCGCGATATTCATGCAGAAGGGTTCTATCGAAGTGCTTTACAAGGATGAAAAATATTTTATTGTCCCGCAGAACCAGATATTGATGATTGAAAGAGAAGAGTTTTAATTCTTTCTTTGTGAAATAGGAGTAGTAAAACAGCGTGCTCGGATGAGTCACGGTGTACACGGTGTTAATTTTCCCGAGTATTTAGATTTAAATCTTTATCACCTGTAATAAAACATCTCGCGCCGCTCCTCGAAGAGATTGTTCTTGTCGTTTATGAACTTGTTTTTCGCATCAAGCGGATTTATTTCCACTATGTTAAGTTCTTCCTTATCTTCCGAAGCCCTCGAAAGATAGTCGCCGTTCGGGTTAAGTATTACGCTGCCGCCGGTGAATGAAACCGATTCCTTCCCTATCGTATCCGTTCCGGTTCTGTTCGCCGTAATCGTGAACACGCGGTTTTCAATGGCGCGGGCGTACATCGAGTTCTGACAGTATGGCATTACGAGGTTTGACGGATGGCAGATTATCTGCGCTCCGCGCAGAGCAAGTGTTCTCGCGGCTTCGGGAAAAATCCAGTCGAAACAAATCATCATTCCGATTTTAACCGTCTCGTATTTTTCCGACGGCACTTCATAAACCCAGAAACCCGTGTTTCCTGGATGAAAAAAATTCTTTTCGTTGTAGAACAAATGCGTCTTTCTGTAAATCCTGAATTTCCCGTTCGGGAATACGAGTATGGAGGAATTGTAATAAACGTGCTGGCTGCCGTCTTTTGCGCATTCACAGAATCCCGATACTATACAGGCGTTTTTCTTCCTGCTGATTTTTTTCAGCATCGAACAGTACTTCCCCGAATCGGGATTCTCGGAAATTCCCGCGAGTTCATCGAGTGAACTTAGCAGGTAGCCCGAGTTCGCAAGTTCGGGTATGACCAGCAGGTCGAAGTCCGCTCCGCCGATGAAGTCCGAAACTTTCTCGGTGTTCACCGACGGGTTGTGAAGTTCAGGTTTGAATTGCAGATATCCGATTTTCATATTCTTAGCATCGTTTAATTATAGTAGATTGCTTGCGAGTTCCGCAAGTTCCGACCGCTCACCTTTCTCAAGATTTATGTGCGCGTAAAGTTTCTGACCCTTGAAATGCTCGATTAGATATGAGAGTCCGTTCGACATCGAATCGAGATACGGGTGGTCTATCTGATAAATGTCGCCCGTGAAAACAATCTTCGTCCCTTCGCCCACACGTGTTATGATTGTTTTAATTTCGTGTGGCGTCAGGTTCTGGGCTTCGTCAACTATGAAAAATATTCTCTGAAGGCTTCTGCCCCTAATGTAACTCAGAGGCTCCACTATTAATTTTTCTTCCTTCACCATGTTTGAAATCGCCTGATGGTGCTTGTCAGTGTCGGGATACTGGTCCTGTATTACTTTCAGGTTGTCCCAGAGCGGCTGCATGTAAGGCGCGAGTTTGCTGTCAACGTCGCCGGGAAGATAACCTATGTCCTTGTTGCTCAACGGTATCACGGGACGCGCTATGTAAATCTGCCTGTATTCTTTCTTCACCGAGAGCGCTGATGCCAGCGCCAGAAGCGTCTTGCCCGTTCCCGCTTTTCCAGTAATCGAAACAAGAGGTATGTTTTTATTCGTCAAAGCGTTCATCGCGAATGTTTGCTCCGCGTTTCTCGGCATTATTCCGTACGCGGGATTTTTGTCGATTCTTTCAACCATCTCTTTTTGCGAATCGAGATATCCGAGAACCGAACGGTTCTTGTTGCGTATTATATAAAACTTGTTCGGAAATGCCCCGTTCTTATCTTTCTTGATGACTTCCTTCGCGGGTATCTTAAAAGGGATCTGGTAAATTTTGTTCAGTAGTTCGTCGTTAAAATCCTCCAGTATGTCCTTGCCGCTGTAAAGTTCTTCTATGTTCCCGATGTGGTCAGTAGTGTAATCTTCCGACAAAACCCCAATTGCCTTTGCTTTCATCCTGAGGTTCACGTCTTTCGTTACGAGTATCACTGAGTTAGGATCCTTGGACGCAATTTTGAGTTCGTAAGCAGTGCTCAATATCCTGTGGTCGTGTGTATCCTCCCTGAACACTTCCCTTATCTCGTCGCTAAGCCCTTTCGTGATTGCAATTTTCACTTTCCCCTTTCCCTTGCCGAGCGAGACGCCGCCGTTGAAAAGCGCGTTGCCCGTCAGGTTGTCGAGAGTCCTGGCAAACTCCCGCGCGTTGAGGTTTATAACCTGACTGCCTCTCTTGAAATGGTCAATTTCCTCTATTACTGCTAACGGAATAACGATGTCGTTTTCTTCAAACTGGAGAATGCACGAAGCATCGTGAAGTATCACGTTGGTGTCAAGAATGAATGTTTTCGCAGTTTTTCTTTTTGCCATATCGTTTTTTGTTTTAGATTTTTTCCGTTTAATGTTTTTACAGAACCTGTTTCCCCCAAAGAACCATATTAGTTCTTAATAAACCTTCTTTTTTTCGTATTAACTCCGCCTTCGCTCTCATTAACCCCGCATTCGTTCTCCTTAACACCGCATTCGTTCTTTTTAACCCCACTCTTTAGAGTGGTGATAGTATTGACGCTGCTACGTTTCAGCGCGTATTTCCTCCCCCTCCTCGTAGAAATACCGCGTGAGCGCTCCGGTTATTCTTTTTCCCATATCGAGTTCGAACTCCTCCTCGTGTTTCATTACCGCCTCTTTTACGGCCTCGAACGAGCCGTATCTGATGAGGAGTTTTTTAGCCGACGCGTCGCTGATGCCTTTAATGTCATTCAGTTCGGAAACTATAGTTCTCTTGCTCCTCAACGCGCGGTGGAATTCAATCGCGAACCTGTGCGCTTCGTCCCGCACTCTTTGTAACAATTTCAAACCGCTCGACGTTTTAGGAATCGTGTGCGGGTCGGGGTCGTTCGGAACGAACACTTCCTCGAGACGTTTAGCGAGCCCTATTATGTTCGGCGACTTCATTCTGTCTATTAAGGATTCACCTGAAGGATTCGCGATTTCAATTTTGAGGTCGTTAAACACCGAAACCGCGGATGACAACTGCCCCTTCCCTCCGTCAATGACAACAAGGTCGGGCATTTCTCCGCCCTCTTCGGCAAGTCTGCGGAATCTGCGGTGAATAACCTCACGCATCGACAGGAAATCATCCGGCTCCCCGGTCTCATTGCTCACGCTTCGAATCCTGTATTTCCTGTATTCGGATTTTTTCGGCTTTGCGTCTTTAAAAACCACCATCGATGCGACCGTATCCGTTCCCTGAATGTGCGAGATGTCAAAGCAAACGATGTGTCTCGGAAGCCTGTTCAGACGCAGGTCGCGCTTAAGCGATTCGAGTGAAGGAGCGATGTATTCGCGTTTCATCTTAGCGAGTTTCAACTCTTGAAGCATCAGCATCGCGTTGGTTTCTACCATGTGAACGAGTTTCGCCTTGTCCCCGATTTTCGGAACGATGATTTCAATCTTTCCTTTCTTTTTTTCCGAAAGCCATTTCTCAATTGATTCCGTGTTTTCCATTTCGAATGGAAAAAATATTTCATCGGGTATGAAGTCCGATTTCAGATAATAGTTCGTCACCAGATTTTCGAGAATTTCTTCTTTCGGCTTTTCCAGCACGTTGCCGAAATAGAAATGGGATTTTCCTATCAAGCGTCCGTCGCGTATCTTCATCACCATGCCGCAGGCGTCGTTGTCTTCCGATACAACCGAGAAAACGTCCCTGTCAACAATTTCCTCGCCCGCCATTTTCTGCTTCGCGTTGTAAACGCTTAACGCGTCCATCTTGTCCCTCGTTCTTGCCGCCTGTTCGAACATCATCTTTTCCGAATACTCCTCCATCTTCGCCCTGAGTTCGTTCTCAAGCGTCGCCGTTTTTCCGTTAAGAAGTTTCGCGACCTGCTCTATCATCTCTCTGTAATCTTTTTGCGTCTGCAGACCGGCGCAGGGACCCTCGCATTTCTTTATGTGGTAATCGAGACAGACCTTGAACTTTCCTTCATTAATGGTATTCTCGTTTAGAGTCAGGTTGCAGGAGCGTATAGTAAAAATATCCCTTATTGATTTAAGCGCGAAACGCATCGTCTTAACGTCTGTATAAGGTCCGAAATACCGCGACCCGTCTGTACGTTTTTTCCTCGTCGGAAAAACACGCGGAAAAGGTTCGTTAGTTATAACGATGTACGGATACGTTTTATCGTCCTTTAGAAGAACGTTGTATCGGGGTTTAAGTCTTTTTATGAGATTGAATTCGAGTATGAGCGCCTCGATTTCATTGTCAGTTGTAATTATTTCAAGGTCGGCGATTTTTAATACCATCGCGTCTGTCTTCGCCTGGGACGGACGGGACTGAAAGTATTGCCTGACGCGGTTTTTCAGGATTTTTGCCTTGCCAACGTATATGACTTTGCCCGATGCATCTTTAAACTGATACACGCCCGGAGCCGGCGGAAGGTTCTCGAGTTTCGATTGCAGATTATTTTTTATCGTTTCCCGCAATTAAATCATTCTTGCCTAAATTTTCGTATAAATTTTAATAATATCAACATACTTACGGGGAACAATCATTTCGTAAAAATCACGCACGGAAAAAACGGTGAGGTAACATGCTGTCGTTTATTTATGCGCGATTACATCTATCATAACCTTGGCGTCTTTCGGAAGGCGGGCGACTTCTACCGTGCTTCTCGCCGGAAGCGATACGCCGAAGTACCTGCCGTAAATTTCGTTCATCGCGGGAAACTCTGTTATGTCCTTCATGTATACCGTTGTCTTTATCGCGTTGTCAAGCGACGAACCGTGCTCTGCTAAAATATGATTCAGGTTTTCACAGACTGTTTTTGTCTGCTCCCTTATATCATCCGATACTATATTGCCCTCGCCGTTGAGCGCGATTTGTCCCGAAGTGAAGAACAACCCGTTGAATTCCGTGTAATGTACGCCCTGTGAGTAAGGCCCTATGGGCTTCGGAGCCTTGTCCGTATATATAAGTTTTTTCATTTCGCTCTATGTTTGTTTTTCGGACAGTTCGATTATTCTTTCGAGATCGTCGTTTGAGTAGTATTCGATTATTATTTCGCCTGTCTGCTTTGTTTTGGGTTTTACTATTACTCTCGTGCCGAAATATCTTCTTAGTTTGTTCTGTATTTCTTCGTATTCGCCGCTGACTCCACCGTTAGATGTCTTTCTCTTTTTCTTTTTCTTTGCCTGCTTGTCCGTCAGTTCTTCCAGTTTCCTGACTGAAAGATTTTCTTCCAGAATCCTCTTCCATATCGCAATCTGCGCTTCTTCATCATCTATCCTGAGTATCGTTCTCGCGTGACCCTCCGTTATTTCATTCTTGCGAAGTGAAAGTTTTATTTCCGCCGGAAGTTTCTGAAGGCGGAGAAAATTCGCGACAGTGCTTCTTTGCTTGCAGACTTTTTCCGCTATCTGCTCCTGCGTGAGACTGCATTCATCCACGAGCCGCCTGTATGAATCCGATAATTCCATCGGGTTGAGGTCGTCGCGCTGAACATTTTCTATGAGCGCAAGTTCCAGAAGGTTTTCCTTGCTTTCGTCTTTCGTGTCGTAAATGAACGCGGGAATTTCGGCGAGCCCCGCTATTTTCGCGGCTCTTAGTCTTCTCTCGCCCGATATGAGGATATAACCGTTTCCGTCTTCGGCGAGTTTTACCGTTATCGGCTGAAGAACCCCTTTCTTCTTTATCGAGTTCGCGAGTTCATTAAGTTTTGCCTCGTCAAAATCCTCTCTCGGCTGGAACGGATTCGTTCTTATCTTTCCTATCTCTACAAATAGTTTGCCTTCGAAAACGCTTTTCGCGCTTCCGTTCGGGTTGTTCGGGTCTATGTTTCTGTTTTCGAAAAGCGCCGAAAGGCCTTTCCCGAGACCTCCTTTATTATCCATAAATATTATTTATCCTGTATAGTTTTATTGTTTCTTGCTGCGAACTCTTTCGCGAGTTCGGTATAGTTTCCCGCGCCCGACGAAAGCGGGTCGTACACGATTACGGGCTTGCCGTAACTCGGCGCTTCGCCTATTTTTACGTTCCTCGCTATCTTTGTCGTAAACACCTTGTCAGCGAAATATTTCCTTAGTTCGGCTTCAACTTGATTCGCAAGTTTAAGCCGCGAATCGAACATCGTTAGAAGATAACCTTCGATTGAAAGATTCGGATTAAAGGAATTCTTCACCATCTTTATCGTATTCAGCAGCGCCGAAAGCCCTTCGAGCGCGTAATATTCACACTGAACGGGAATCAATACCGTGTCCGCCGCGTTAAGCGAGTTCACTGTAATAAGCCCTAATGACGGCGGGCAGTCTATGAAAACAAATTCAAAATCATAACCGCTTCCGGGCGCCGATAATTCCTTCAGTTTGTCCCTGAGCATTCTTTCCCTGTTTGGAAGAGATACAAGTTCAAGTTCGGCCGCGACGAGATTTATGTTCGACGTTATTATCGAAAGATTTTCAATCTGCGTCGGCTTGACGGCATCCGCAGCCTTCATGTTGCTGACAAGCAGTTCATACACGCTCTTCCCGTCGTCCTTTGCCTCTATGCCCATTCCCGTAGTCGCGTTCGCCTGAGGATCGGCGTCGACGAGCAGTACCTTGATTCCGAGCTTTGCGATGCACGCGGACAGATTGACGGCTGTCGTAGTTTTCCCGACGCCGCCTTTCTGATTTGATATAGATATTATTTTCTGCACTAATTCCGATTTATAATTCGTAAATGTCGCCCGGCTTCATTATTATGCATTTCTTGCCTATCGATTCGATTTTTCTCTTGAAATCATTGGCATCCGATTTAATTAAATCGAATGTGTTGTAATGAATCGGTATGACGGTATTGGCATTCACGAACTCGGCTGCTTTTACCGCGTCATCGACGCCCATAGTGAAATCATCACCGATGGGAAGCAGCGCGCAGTCGATTCTGTGCATCTCCCCGATTAATTTCATGTCATAGAAGAGACCCGTGTCTCCCGCCTGATATACGTTTTTTCCCGCAGCAGAAATAATGAATCCGTACGCGTCGCCCGCGTAAGTCCCGTCGGGAAAAGATGAGGAATGCTGCGCCATCGTTAGTTTCACCCTGCCGAACGGAAAGTTATAACCGCCTCCGATGTTCATCGGATGCGCCTTAACGCCCTTGTTGCCGCAGTACGTGGCGATTTCGTAAATCCCGATTACCGTGGCGTCATTTTTCTTCGCGAGTTCTAACGTATCTCCGAAGTTGTCTCCGTGACCGTGCGTGGGTATAATGAAATCACATTTGACGTCAGCGGGTTTTACATCGCAATTCGGATTTCCCGTTATGAACGGGTCGGACAGAATCCTGTGCTTCCCCGTTACGAATTCGACAAAAGCGTGGCCGTGATAAATGATTTTCATATTGTATATAAAACTTTAAATTGCTAAATATTGTTAAGTTAATACTTAAATGAAATTAATTCAATTTTAATTGTATTGCATAGGAGGAAACACCGTCCTGCATTGCTTTTAAAAAAGAGAATTCTAAAACATTAACTATAATCTTATGATACTCAGAGACAAACTCGCGGAAATCATTCCGGGTCTGAGAAAAGAAGCAAATGAAGTGTTTGCTATGGGTCCGAATGCTGTAATTAACGAAGTCACTACGGAACAGTTGTTCGGAGGAATGAGAGGCATAAAATCTCTTATTTGCGATACGTCCGAAGTCGGACTCGACACGGGGCTTATTATCAGGGGAATACCGATTCTTGAACTGACCGATAAACTCCCGGAAGAAATTTTTTATTTGCTGCTGACGGGCGAACTGCCTGACGGCGAAGCGCTTGAAGACTTGCAATGGGAACTGCGCAGAAGAAGCGACGTTCCTTTTTACGTCTGGAATACGATTAACGCCCTGCCGATGGAAACACACCCGATGGTGATGCTGAATTCGGCGGTTCTCGTAATGGAGAACGAATCGTTCTTCAGAAAACGCTACGACGAGGGTATGCCGAAAGAAATGCTCTGGGAGCCCATGCTCTGGGATTCGCTGAATCTTATAGCAAGGATTCCAATCATCGCCGCCTATATTTACAGGAGAAAATTCAATAAGGGACCGAGAATCAATTCCGACAATAAACTCGACTGGGCGGCTAACTACGCAAGGCTTCTCGGCGTTGAAGACCCCGACGGCTCGTTTGCCGACCTGATGAGACTTTATATGGTTCTTCATTCCGACCACGAAGGCGGCAACGTAAGCGCGATGGCGACGCAGACGATTAACTCCGCCTTGTCTGACGTTTATTTTTCCGTCAGTGGAGGCCTTAACGGATTGGCGGGACCTTTGCACGGTCTCGCGAATCAGGAGTGCCTGAGATTCATAATAAAACTGCGGGACGACATTGGACACACTCCTTCCGATAACGAAGTCCGCGAATACTGCATAAATCTTCTTAACAACAAACGCGTCATTGCGGGTTACGGACACGCAGTTCTGAGAGTTACAGACCCGAGGTTTACGGCTTTTGTCGAATTCGGGAAAAAACATCTTCCCGATGATGAAATATTCGGAATCGTTAATCAACTCTTTAACATCGTTCCGAAACTTTTAATCGAAGGCGGCAAGGCGAAAGACCCCTGGCCGAACGTCGACGCTGCAAGCGGTTCGCTCCTCTTCCATTACGGAATGACGGAATATGAATATTACACCGTGCTCTTCTCCGTTTCGAGAGTCCTTGGACTCGCCGCGCAATTGATACTCAATCGCGCGCTTAACAGACCCATAATTCGCCCGAAGTCCGTAACGACACAATGGATAAAGAAAACTCTCGGCGCGAAAAATCAGGAAGAGAAAAAATAATTTTATCTTATTTGCTAATATAAAAACACC
Organism: Ignavibacteria bacterium; assembly: GCA_035561235.1. Lineage (GTDB taxonomy): Bacteria > Bacteroidota > Ignavibacteria > Tepidaquicellales > Tepidaquicellaceae > CAIKZJ01. The sequence goes on along the minus strand of DATMXZ010000174.1, from coordinate 6 downwards.
CCTCAT
>DATMXZ010000173.1:0-25535 GCA_035561235.1 Ignavibacteria bacterium | reverse complement strand
TATTAATTCTCTTATTCAACACCTAAAAACATACGCATTCAGAGTGTTTTTAGGCGTTTATTTCTACGCGGACCTCATCATTCCGGGCTCCTTATAATAAAAAAAAGCGGAGACAAGGTCTCCGCTCTTTGCGAGGTCTCATCGGCAGATAGAGACCTCATGATGCATGCAAATATATTTAAAAATTCTTAATACGCAAACGCAACTATTCGCGTACGCCTTAAAAAAATAACTTGACTATTAGTCGAGCGAACGTCTTAGGAACGCCGGTGGGTTTGCCTCGTCAAGATTGAACGAATCAAGTCCGTATTTGTCAAGTTTATTCTCTTTCTTAGAAATTTGCTTGTCGCTTAAATCTTCGTTCACGAGCGACTGCGGATAGCGCCTCTTAATAGCAGGTGTATCGAGATTTTTTAACTCCTGCGTCGACGATGGAAGCGAAGTGATCTTCCCCGTTGATTCGAGCAGCGCGGCATTTTCCGCTTCCGCCTGAGCGGCGTTTTCTTCCGCGAGTTCCGCTTCATCTTTCCTGAATCCAGTCGCTATTACTGTCACCATTATCTGATCGTCAAGTTCCTTGTCTTCCACTATACCGAATATGTACTTAGCCTTGTCGCCTACAGCGTCGTACACGAAAGCGTTTATCTTGTTTATTTCGTCGAACAGCACATTTCCGTTTGAAGAAATGTTGACCAGCACGTTCTTCGCGCCCGAAATTGTAATGTCTTCCAGTATCGGGTTTGAAAGAGCATCGGAAACAGCAGCGATTGCCCTGTCCTCGCCCTTAGCAATGCCCGTTCCTATCATCGCGTCTCCCGTGGCTTTCATTGTCGTCCTCACGTCCGCGAAGTCAACGTTTATTTCCCCTGTCTTCGTGATTATCTGGGAGATGCCCTTTGTCGCGTTGTGAAGAACTTTATTGGCCATCGCAAATGCCTGATTCATCGAACTGCCCTGCGGCATTAGTTCAACTATTCTCTGATTCGGTATTACAATAAGACTGTCGACTTCCCTCTTGAGTTTATCGATTCCCTGCTCGGCAAGAACCATTCTCGGTCTCGCCTCAAAATGGAACGGCTTGGTTACTATCGCGACAACCAAAGCGTCGATGCTCTTGGCAACGTGCGCGACAACAGGAGAAGCGCCCGTTCCGGTGCCGCCTCCCATACCCGCCGTTATGAAAACCATGTCGCTGCCCGCGAGAGCGCGGGCTAACTCTTCACGGCTCTCTTCAGCGGATTTTTCTCCGATGTCGTTATTCATCCCCGTACCGAGTCCTTTCGTCACTCCTTTCCCTATCTGAATCTTGATGTCAGCCTTGCTGATTTCCAGCGCCTGCAAGTCAGTGTTTACCGCGATGAACTCGACGCCTTCAATTCCTTTATCAACCATCGAATTGATTATGTTTCCGCCGCCGCCGCCCACTCCGACGACTTTTATCTTCGCTCCGCTGGTTTCGTTCGGTAATAATTGAATTGGCATTGCTTTACCCTTTCCGGTTAGTTTTATAATATTTATTTGTTTTAATTTTCATTTTACAATTCGTCAAACCAGGTTTTGACTTTCGAGAATAATCCTTTCGCGGTCAACTGGCTTCTTTTCTTTCCCGAAGAGCCGCCGGACATCTGTATTCCCGTCTCCATATTCTTTATCCTGTGAAGTATCAATCCCACTCCGGTCGCGTAAATCGGGCTTTCGACTTCCTTTATAAGCCCGCCTGTTAATCCGGTTGGAATTCCGAGATTCACTTCCATTCCCAGTATTTCTTCCGCTAACTCCTTCGTACCCTTTATGAGAGAACCGCCGCCCGTAATCACAACACCCGCGTGCAGTTCATTATGTATCTGCGAGTTTCTTATTTCTATCGCCGCGAGTTCGAAAATATCCTGCATTCTTGCCTGTATTATTCTCGCGAGTATGCTCTTTCGTGTTTTCTTCGGTGCCTTTCTATTAATTGAATCCACGGATATCTCGTCGTCGTTTAGTATCTCCGAAATCAGCGCGTAACCATATTCTCTTTTTATTCTTTCAGCCTCTTCTTCGGAAATTCCGAGAGCCTCGACTATATCGCTCGTCACGAGACTTCCCGCGATTCCTATGCCTGCTGTGTATTTCAAAACTCCTTTTTTGAAAACCGCGAGATCAGTCGTGCCGCCGCCGATGTCTATCATCGCGACTCCTACTTTCTTTTCGGTTTCGTCAAGAACGGAATGCGACGAGGCGATGGGCTCAAGCACAATGTCATCAATGTCTACGTCGCAACTTCTCACGCATTTCGACAGGTCGTCTATCGATGAAACGAGGCAGGTGATAATGTTTACCTTCGCTTCAAGCCTCACCCCGAACATTCCTACCGGCGATTCGTATATGCCGTCCTTGCCGTCTATGTTATATTCCTGCGGTATCACCGCGATTATCTGAGTGTCGCTCGGAATTCTTATCAGACTTGCGGTTTCCATCAGCCGCTTTATGTCTTCCTCCTGTATTACCCTGTCAGGATTGTTTATGCCTATAGTGCTTGACGACTGTATGCACCTTATGTGATGTCCCGCGATTCCGACTGAAACAGACTTTATCTCTACGCCGGAATTCAACTCCGCTTCGGCAAGCGCCTCTTTAATCGAATCAATTGTCTTCTGCGGATTAACGACTATTCCCCTGTGAAGACCTTTTGACGGAGCCTTGCCTATTCCGATTATGTTTATACTGTTATTCTCTTTTCTCTGTGCAACGATAGCGCAAATCTTCGTTGTACCTACGTCGAGTCCTACTATTATTTCATCTTCCGTGTCTTTAGATTTTTTGCTTTTCATATCTATTAATTTAATTTTGCGATTATTTGATTTGAAAATCTCAGGTCAACATACTCGCAGTTCAGATTTTTCTTTATAATCTCGTCGTCTATGAACTTCTTGAATACTCCGAGTTTGGCGCTGTAAATTTCCGCAGCCTCGCTTTCCCTGCTGATTTTCGGGAAATAAAATACCGTCGGCCTGTCGTTCGAGAAAACGGTCAATCTTGTCGAGTCGCTCATGTTTATTTCCGAAATCTGGTTCTGAATGTATTTTCCTTTCGCATAAGCCGATTTGATAAAATTTACCGCTATGTCGAGATTGCTCTTGTAATCTTTTCTGCTTTCGTCAAGTCCGTTTATTACGGGCAGATCAAATACTTTTTCGAAATTCCTGATAGAGAAAACCTCCCTGTCATCGTCAATCAGGTTCAACTCCGTGTTCTTCACCAGCACCGCGATCGGTTTCTTTTCGGAAACTTCGATTATAAGTTCGGACGGCGGCTCCTTGCTTACAACCACCCTCTTTATCTCCGGATGCTTCGCAATCCTGTCCCTTATGAAAGCGAGATTAAGTTCATCAAGATTTATAAGCGAATCGGCAGCGAGCCCCGCTGCTGTCAGGATTTCATTTTCGCTTAACGTAAGGTTACCCTTAATCGTAATCTTGTTTACGAATGTCTTGTTTCTCCAGTTGTTCGCCACGATTATCAGAATACCTATCGCCGCTGCCGTGAGAATCGAGAATAATATTGTTTTTCTGGTCGATATCACTTTCCCGCTCCTTTGATAAATATCCTGCTTAGATTTATTATGTCTCCTGCGCCCTGAAAAACAACACAATCACCTTTCTTTACACGTTTTCCCAGCGCCTTCATCAAATCGCCGGCTCCTTTCATCAAGCGGCACTCCGTTCCTGTCTTTCTAAGTTCATCGTATATCAGTTTCGATGTAACGCCCTTGATAGGCAGTTCCCGTGCAGCGTAAACAGGCAATAAATATACGAAGTCCGCCGACGATAATGCTCTGGCGAATTCTCCGTAAAACTTTCCCGTTCTCGTATAAGTATGCGGCTGAAAAGCCACTATCAGTTTACCTTTTTTAATTTCATTCAGAGAAGCAAGCGAGGATGACACTTCCGTCGGATGATGGGCGTAATCGTCATATACCCTGTAAGCCTTGTCCCATATGAGTTCCAGACGCCTCTTTACTCCGGGATATGACGCCAGGCTCTTTAAAATAACCGACGCTTTTACTCCCGTTATGCTGCCCGCAATGAAAGCGGCGGAGGCGTTGTAAACGTTATGACCGCCTAAAATTCCTAACTTTATCTGTATCTCGTTCAACTTGAACGTAATTCCGTCAGTGTCAGTTTTTACGGAACTTATTTTATTCACCGTCTTTTTTCCGAAGTCCGCGCGGCGGCATAATCTGCCTTTCATCACCTTTCTTATGTTCCTGTCGTCACCGTTTGTAACGAAATAACCGTTTGGCTTTACGAGGTCGGCGAACTTCCTGAACGATTCCACAATCTCTTTTTCGTTCTTGTATATGTCTGTGTGGTCCAGTTCGATGTTGTTCATTACCGCTATAGACGGTTTCAGTGTATGGAAACTCCTGTCGTATTCGTCCGCTTCGACTACCGCGTATCTGCTCTTCCCGATTCTGTAGGCCGCACCCCCGAGGAAATCGAGATTGCCGCCGACAAATACGGTTGGGTCATATTTCGCGTCAATTAGTATTTTCGCAATCATTGATGTAGTCGACGTTTTTCCGTGCGTTCCCGAGACGGCTATCAGAATCTTTCCGTTTACTATCTCTCCAAGAAGGAACGCCCTCTTGACTGTTTTAATTTTTCTTTCGACTGCGGACGCGTATTCCGGGTTGTCGGGCTTCACTGCGGACGTATATACTACAAGCGAAACATCCCTGCCGATGTTTCCCGCCCTGTGACCGTATTTTATTTTCGCGCCTTTTTTCGAAAGCCTGTCCGTAATCACGGTGCGGGTTATGTCGCTGCCGGTCACATTGTATCCTTTTACCAAAAGATATTCCGCCAGACCGCACATTCCAATTCCGCCGATGCCGATGAAATGCACCGTTCCGTTAATTTTCAATTCACCAATATTTTTTCTCCTGCCCGCCATTAACTATGCAATTCCTTGTTGATATTCTTGAATTCGCCGATTAATCTTTTTTCGTCGTAAAACTCGCTTATTCTTATTCTCAGAAGTTTCTTCCTGTCTTTTAGTTTAATCCTCGCCTTCCTTATGCCGCTTTTTCCCTCGCTGCGTCTTACTCTTTCCCTCGAAAATCGTATCGATAAGATATCGGAATACATCACGTCCCTGTGCCCGAACCTGTTCTTCAATATGAACCTGTCTTCGGCGAACTCAATCTCTTTCGACCTCACGGCGTTAACGAGCAGGGCGGCAATCGTGTACAGCACGAATAAAAGCGTGATGTATATTATCGGGTCGTGAAATACTATTGTAAATTCCTCGGTCCCGAAATTGCCTCTAAGCAGCACGTAAACAATCAGGAACACCAGATAAATCACCAGCGATTTGTAATAAAAATCCAGCCTGGCTTTGAAAATTCTTTTATGTTCCATTTTAGTTTATTGTTTTTATTATTTCGGTTACAATTTTTTCGGGCGCGTTCCTGTCATACAAACGCGACGCGTTTCCGCCCAATTCGGCAAGTTTATTGCCGTCAGACATCAAACCGATTATAGTGCGGGATAATTTTTCTTCCTGCTCGCTTTCCTTAATCATAACCGCAGCATTCATCTTCAACATTGAAACCGCGTTTTTTTCCTGATGGTTTTCCGCGGCATATGGATAAGGAATCAGAACGGACGCTTTCCCGAGAAGGCTGATTTCCATAATACTGCTTATTCCCGCCCTGCAAACCACGAGGTCAGCCGCCGAATACGCCATATCCATTTCACTGATAAAGCCGAACAACTTTATGTTTTCGTTATTATCCTTTATCTCATTTTTAATTTGTTCAAAATTGTTCTTACCTGTCTGCCATATCAGATTTATGCTCTTTTCCCGCAGAGTATTGAGAATCTTCAGCATCGCGCTATTTATGCCCGCCGCTCCCTGACTGCCGCCGAAAACGAAGAGTGTTTTATTTTCATTGTCGAAACCGAAAAATCTTTTCGCCGTGCTTTTATCTATCTGTTTCAATTTACTTCTCACGGGATATGAAATTCTAACGACGTTGTCTTTCCGCTTCAGGAAGTTCAATGTCTCTTCAAAATTTATTATCACTTTGTCCGCTTTTCCGGACATCGTCTTCGTAACCTTTCCGGGATACGAGTTTCCTTCCTGAATTATTGCCGGTATGTTCATCTTCACCGCGGAATACACGACGGGACCCGATACATAACCGCCCGTACCGATTACAGCGTCAGGCTTGAATTCCGTCAGTATTTTCTTGCATTCCCTCATCGATAAAAAAAAGTTTTTCACGAACTTGATATTTTTAAACACGTTCTTCCTCGAAAATCCCGTTACCTCTATCAGTCTTATCGCATAATTATTATCAGGCACAACTTTTTCTTCCATCTTGCCTTTCGCTCCTATGAACAAAATTTCCGCGTCTTCGAACTTCCGCCTCAGTTCATCCGCTATCGCTATCGCGGGAAAAATGTGTCCGCCGGTTCCGCCGCCTGTCATTACAAATCTCATAGTCCGCCGTTTTTGATTTCCGGCACCGCTTCAGGCTGATTATCCCTGTTAGCGGAAATATTTAAAAGTATTCCCGCCGCTATCGCATTCAATATGAGCGCTGTACCCCCGAAACTGACGAACGGTATTGGAACGCCCGTCGTCGGGAATATTCCGCTCGCTACGGACATGTTCACTATTGCATAAGAAACTATTAAAGTGGTAATGCCGAACGCCAGATATTTTCCGAACGGGTCCTGCACCATCTTTGCCGTTTTGTAACCACGGAAAAGTATCGTTCCGAACATTATTACCACGAACAACGTGCCGATTATTCCGTACTCCTCACCCACTATCGAGAAAATGAAATCTCCGTATGACTCGGGAAGGAAAAACTCCTTCTGTATCGAATTGCCGATTCCGACGCCGAAAATGCCGCCGTTGCCTAATCCGACAATCGCCTGCGACAACTGATGCTGCGCGGTTCCGCTCGATGAGTACTCTGCGAAGTTCTCAAGGCGCTCACGTATGTACGATTTCGAAAGTATGAAAAGCGCCGCTAAAGGAAGCAGTGATACAATCGTGATTGCAACGTGTTTCACCTTTATAGTAGAAGTGAGCATCAGCAGGACTGTCGAGCCGAATATTATCAGAGCCGTGGAAAAATTCGGCTGCAAAGCGACAAGCCCGCAGACAAGCATCAGATAAATCAATATCGGCAGATACCCCCTGTACAGGTTATCCAGATAACCTTCCTTCCGTACAAGCAGAGTCGAAACGTGTATAATCAAAGCATACTTCGCAAGGTCTGACGGCTGGAAACTAAGGAATCCCAGAGAAAGCCACCTGTTTACGTTCTTTACCTGCGATGAGGTGAAAAGCACTACCGCAAGCAGTATTATCGCGATGAATATGAGCAGTTTGCTAAGGTCCTGAAGGTACCTGTAATCGAATTTCGCGAAGAAGAACAGGACTGCAAACGAGATAACAACCCTTATCAAATGCTGTTTGAACAAGTATCCGGCGTCATTCCACTTCTGAAGCGAATAATCCGAACTCGCGCTGTAAACAATCGCTATGCTGAAAAAAATCAGCAGCAGCACGGGCAGCAGAATGAAAATATCTATTTTATTTTTACCGAATCTCATTATCCTTTAAGATTGCTTACAATTTCCTTGAACGCTTTTCCTCTGTGTTCGTAATTATCGAACATGTCAAAACTCTTGTATCCCGGCGAGAACAGAACCACATCGCCTTTCTTCGCGTTCTTCCCGGCGTTAATAACCGCGTCATCAAGCGTGTCGAATTTCAATACCTTTACGAAGTCCGAATATCTTTCGCTTATAACGTCCTTGCTCTGTCCTATCGCGCAAATCAGTTTTACCCTGTTTTTAATGAGTGAATCCACCTTTTCGAAATTGTTCTCGCCTTTCTTGCCTCCCATAATAAGAATTATGTTTCCTTCGAAACTCTCGAGCGCAACGTAAAGTGAATCGTAATTTGTCGCTTTAGAATCGTTGTAGAATTTGACCCCCTTGATTTCCCGTACGGGCTCAATTCTGTGTTCTACGCCTCTGAAAGTTTTCAGCGTATTCGAAATCGAATCATTGCTAATACCGAATTTCTTCGCGGCGATGACAGCAGCCATCGCGTTCATAACGTTATGTGTTCCTCTCAGGAAAATATCTTTGGTGTCAGTAATTTTTTCCGCTGTACCGCTGTCATAAAAAATGCTACCTCCGTCCGTGTAAGCCTTGTTCGTTATTTCCCCGTTATTAAAATTCTTCGAAGCAAATGCTCCTTTAGTTCCACGGAGTTTATCAAGATTGTCCGAAAGTTCACAGTCGTCGTGGTTTATGATTATAAGGTCATCGCCCGACTGGTTCATATTGATTCTGAATTTTGCATCCGCGTATTTCTCGAATGAACCGTGCCAGTCAATATGGTCCTGAGTTATGTTCAGTATTACCGCTACATCGGGTCTGAAGTCGGAAATGAATTCAAGTTGAAAACTGCTCACTTCCAGAATTACAATCGAATTAACGCCGAGTTTCGGAATTATCTCGGAGAATGCAAGACCGACGTTTCCGCATACGTGAGCGTCAAAACCCGCATCCCTGAACATCGCGCCGGTAAGTTCAGTCGTGGTTGTCTTACCGTTCGTTCCGGTAATCGCAATAATCGGCGCGTCGCAGAATCTGTAAGCCGCTTCGATTTCACTGATTATCCGTATTCCCTTGTCAAATGCTTTCAGGAATATCTCCGAATTCGGCGGTATTCCCGGGCTCGTCACGAAATAATCCGCGTCGAATATTTTCTCCGTGTTGCCGCCTATTTCATACGGTATTCCTTGCGTCGCAAATTCTTTCTCGTTGAAATAAAGCAACTTATCCTTCGGTGAAGACTCGCTTAGAAATACGGATGCACCCGCGCTTTTTAAAAGTTTTGCCGCGGCAATTCCGCTTCGCCCCGCGCCGAGAACCGTGAACCTGATATTTTTTATGTCGTAATCCTTCATTTACCTTATCTTGAATGTCGCGAACGTCATTATCGCAAGCAGAACCGCGATAATGTAAAACCTTAATACTATCTTCGGCTCGGGAATTCCCTTCATCTCAAAATGATGATGAAGCGGAGCCATAAGAAAAACCCTTTTTCCCTCGCCGTATTTCTTCTTGGTGTATTTGAAATAATATCTCTGTATCAGAACCGAAACCGCTTCCGCGAAAAATATTCCGCCGAGAAGCGGAAGCAGGAATTCTTTTTTCACGAGTATGCAAAGAGTCCCTACGGCGCCGCCGAGAGCGAGCGAACCGGTATCGCCCATGAATATCTGCGCGGGATATGAATTGTACCAGAGAAATCCTATCGCCGCGCCCGCCATTGCGGTGCAGAATATTACAAGTTCACCGTTACCCTTCAGGTATATAATGTTTATGTACTTTGCCCATTCAACGTTGCCGGATATGTACGCGATTATACCGAGAGTGAATATCACTATGCCGACTGTCCCCGTTGCCAGTCCGTCCAGACCGTCAGTCAGGTTTACGGCGTTCGATGTAGCCGTGATTATGAATACGATTATCGGTATGTAGAATACCGAGAAGTCAAACTGATAATTTTTCAGAAACGGTATAGTAGTTATCGTATTAATTCCTTCGAATTGCGGAGCCAGATAAATTACCAGTCCTATAACGATACCCACTGTCACCTGTCCCATCAGTTTGTACTTCGCAAGCAGACCTTTTTTATACTTCTTCACTACCTTTAGATAATCGTCAAGCAGTCCTACGAGCCCGAGCGTTATCGTTGCGAACAGAACAAGTATGATGTATATGTTTGTCAGGTCAGCCCAGAACAGTACGGGTATAAGACCCGACATCAGTATTATAAGCCCTCCCATCGTGGGAGTACCGGCTTTCGACCAATGAAATTTCGGACCGTCCTCTTTCTTCGCCTCGCCAATCTGTTTTTTCTTGAGCAGCCTCAGTACTTTCGGTCCTACGTAGAAAGTAAGCAGAAGCGCTGTTATGGCGGCAAGAGCGGACCTGAAGGTCAGATACTTGAACACGTTAAATCCCGGGGGACTGAATTTCGCGTTTATTAACTCGGCTATGTAGTACAGCATCTCTTCCGCTCCGGTTTAATTTGTAAAAATTTTATCGATTGCTTCCTCGAGTTTCATTCCCCTTGACCCTTTTACGTAAACCAGGTCCCCCTTCTTAATGTTCTTCCTGACGAATTCCGCAAGATCGTCTTTTGTTTCGAAATAAAAATTATTTTTCAGTTTCTTCGCTCCTTTAAAAGTATTATATGAATCCCTGCCGTACGTGTACAGGAAATCAAATTCCATTTCCGCGGCTAATTTTCCGTTCGTGTAGTGCTCCTTTTCGGATGCCTTGCCCATCTCAAGCATATCCGCGAGTATTATGTGCTTTCTGCCGTTTGAAGAGTATTCTTTCACTGTCACAAGACCCAGTTTTACCGAATCGGGATTGCTGTTGTAAGCGTCGTTTATAAGAAGAACGCCGTTCTTCATTTCCGCCTGCATTCGCTTGCTGCTTCCTCCTGTGTAACTCCTGAGCGCATCCGAAATATCCTTCGCGTCAACGCCGAAAAACACGCCGAGCGCGATTGCCGCAAGGCCGTTGTAGAACGAATGCCTGCCGAAAGTGTTAACGTATGTTTTGTGTTTTCTCCCGTTGTAAGTGTATTCTATAACAGGTCTGAATTTAGCGTCATATCCTTTAATGCTTCCTTTCACGTCGGCGCTGTATCCGTATGAATAAGTGAACGCGTCTTCCTTCGCTTCCCTTCGGTATGCTCTTATAAACGCGTCATCAAGATTGTAAAAACAAACAGAGCCGTTTGCCCTCACCCAATCATATACCTGAAACTCCTCTTTCGCTACTCCGGCAAGGTTGCCGAAAAATTCAAGGTGCTCGCGGCCGATATTCGTTACAAGCGCGGCGTCCGGCTTCGCTATTCTGCAAAGGTATTCCAGTTCGTTAAAATGGTTGCTTCCCGCTTCGAGCAGACAGAAGTCGTGCCTGCTGTTCAATCCGAGCAGTGTCAGAGGCAAGCCTATATGATTGTTTAAGTTTCCTTCAGTACAGTGCAGTTTGAATTTTCCGGAAAGCACCGCCGCCGCGAGATCTTTCGTCGTAGTCTTTCCGTTGCTTCCCGCGATTGCTGCAATGGGTACGTTCATTTCATCCCTGTGAATCAGAGCGAGTTCACCCAGCGTTTTGACCGTATCCTTCACGATAATAAAAGCGCACCCCTTAATGCTTTTCCCTTCCTTTTCGAACCAACTTTTATTAACCACTGCCGCTTTTATCCGTCCGTTCCTTGCAAGTTCCTTTATGTATTTATGACCGTCGTTATTTTCGCCCTTGATGCCGATGAATAAAATTTCCCGTGCGGTTTTTCTCGAATCTATTGATACGGATTTAAAGCCTCTCGCCGAAAGGTGCCTTCCGTTAACGATTTCCGCTTTCAGTTTCAATATTTCTTTTACGTCTATCATTATTTCGCCAGCGATTGATATTTTATTACTTCTTCCGCGTCATCGAAATGTGATTTCACACCCTTGATTTCCTGATACGTCTCGTGCCCCTTTCCGCAAATCAGTATTATATCTCCCTTTCTCGACATCTCAATTCCTCTTTTAATCGCCTTGTCCCGGTCGGGCTCCGACTCGTAATTATTTTTTTCAATTCCCGTCTTGATGTCTTCAATTATCGCTTCGGGACTTTCGCTTCTCGGGTTGTCAGAGGTAACAATGACGTAATCCGACAGAGTTGTTGCTATGTTTCCCATAACCGGCCGCTTCGTCCTGTCCTTATCGCCGCCGCATCCGAACAGCGTTATAACCCTGCCTCCGGAATTATCGTGTCTCGTCACATCAAGCGCCGCCTCAATCGCGTTCTTTAACGAATCGGAGGTGTGCGAATAATCGATTATCGCGCAGGCGCCGTTCGGCAGCATTATCCTGTTGAACCTGCCCTTAACCGCTTCGAATTTTTCTATTGCGCTCAGTATTACTTCCATATCGATTCCGTACCTCAGGGCGGTCAGGATAGATGCAAGTATGTTGTAAACATTGAACCGTCCCGTGAGCGAGGACTTCACGTTGTATCTCGTTTCGTTGAGTTCGATATCGAAACTCATTCCTCCGAGGCTAAGATTTATGTTAAACGCCTGAAGATTCGAATAATTATCGACGGAATATAATTTCTTCGACGCCCTGCATTCGGTGAGCATCCTAATTCCGAAATCATCATCGCTGTTTGATACGGCGAGTGAATGTTCCGACAAAGTGTCGAAAAGCATTTTTTTCGCCCTGAAATAATTGTCCATGTTCAGATGCAGGTCCATGTGCTCGCTCGTAAGGTTAGTGAACACGGCTGTGTCGTAGTGTATAGTTTGCACCCTGTAATTCACGAGCGCGATTGACGACACCTCCATTATGCAGAACTGCATTCCGTTCTTTACCATCTTCGAAAGATATTCGTTCACTTCTATTGAGTCGGGCGTCGTGAGCCTTGACGTGTTCGTGTTCTTCGTGTCCGTCATGTAATCTATCGTGCCTATAAGTCCCGCTTTATAACCTGCTTCTTCGAGTATCTTCTTTATTATATATGTAATAGTAGTTTTTCCGTTCGTGCCGGTAACTCCGACGACCTTAATCATTTCCGACGGATTCCCGTAAAAGACGCAACTCATCTCAGCCATTACTTTTCTTACGTTATCAACAAGAATCACCTTTGGATTTTTCGCGTAGTTTTTTGCCGCTTTCTCGTCGGCTATCACAGCGCCCGCGCCGTTTTCGATTGCCTGTCCGATGTACTTCGTCCCGTCAACTTTTGAACCGACTACTGCAAAGAAAATAAAATCGGCGCCGACGTTTCTCGAATCGAAACTCAGTCCTTTTACGGTGAAATCCGCGCCCTTAAAGGCTTTTCCGATACCCGCTGTATTTAATATTTCAGATATCTTCATTTGTTTTCGTTTTTGCAGAATAAAATTATTTTGCTCTTCGGGTTAATTCTCGTTCCGGGCTTGGGAAATATATCCACTACTTCTCCGCTGCCGTTTATATCGACCGTGAATCCGTCCGATACAAGTTTGTTTATTGATTTTCTCAGACTCATGCGCCGGACATCGGGCACTATCTTATATCCCTCCCCGTCATATTTTGAATTCTTTAAGTAAAGTTTTACTTTGCTGCCGTTTGATATCTTCGTTCCGGGAGACGGTTCCTGATTGACGACGGAAACGATTGCGCCTTTATCGTTTTTCAGTCCAGCGTTTTCATCAAGTTCGTACGGAATGTTTTTCTCCTGCAGAATTTCAAGCGCGTCCTGAAGTCTCATATCCTTTAAGTTTGGAATCGACTGCGTTCCGTCTGTCTGCACATCGCCCGGCTCTTTAATTTCCGACCTGACGTACATATATTCGCTGCTTAAACTACCCGTATTCCCGTTATATTCGATAATTCTTTCCGCAATTTTTTTGAAAACGGGCGCCGCTACCTTACCGCCGTAATAACCGTTCTTCGGATCGTCAATCACGACGCTTATTATTATTTCGGGATTTTCCGCGGGAAAATAACCCACGAATGAGGATATGTGAGAACTGCTCGAGTATTCACCTTCTACAATCCTCTGTGTTGTCCCCGTCTTGCCCGCGACGCTTACCCCGTAGATTTTTGCGTCCGTTCCCGTGCCCCTTTCAACGACGCCGATGAACATCTGATTAAGTTTCTTCGCGGTTTCTTCAGAGATTACCTGCCTTACCGGAGAAGGCATTCCTTCGTACAGAACGCTGCCGTCGGGACTTAATTCCTTTTTCACGATGAACGGCTTCATTAAAAGACCATTGTTCGCTATTGATGCGTATGCCATTGTTATCTGAAGAACGTTTACCGCTATCTGATATCCTATCGACATGAATTCAAGCGAACCCGGCGTAAAATCTATCGGGCGTTTTAAATATCCCTTGTTCTCTCCGTTTAGTTCGATTCCCGTATAAATTCCGAAACCGTAATCCCTCGCGTACTTGAAGAATCTTTCCGCTCCGAGTTTCTGAGAAAGTTTCGCGACTCCGATGTTGCTTGACTTTTCAATGACCTGCTGAAATGTCAGCGATGGCGCGCCGTACGAATCTATTATGTCCATCCCGTAAATCGTGTATGTGCCGTTTTCCGTGTTTACAACATTATTGGGAGCATCTATCTTTTCTTCAAGTATCGCCGATGCCGTAACTATCTTGAATGTCGAACCCGGCTCGTAAATATCGGACAGCACCGCGTTCTTCATACCCACGGTATCTTCTTTTCTTATGTTATTCGGGTCGAACGTCGGGAACGTGCACATTGCGAGTATTTCGCCCGTCTTAACGTTAACTACTACCGCCTTGCCGTGCGACGCGTTGAAGTACTTCATACCCGATGCAAGTTCCTGTTCCGCTATTTCCTGTATGTTCTTGTCAATCGTGAGAATAACGTTTGCTCCCGTCTCGGGCTCCTTCTGAATGTAGTTCATATCCGGACGCTTGACGCCGCGCCCGTCCTTGCGGGATATCATATATCCTTCCTTGCCCGTGAGTTCCTTGTTCGACGAAAGTTCAATACCGCTGACCCCCCTGTTGTCAAGGTCAGTGAATCCTATTATCTGCGAACCCGTCGAGCCGTAGTTGTAGTACCTCGCCGCTTCCTTGAAAACGTTAAGTCCTTCTATCCTTAATGTGTCCAGACCCTTCAGGTCCGATACCGAAACTTTTCTTTCAAGATAAAAAGCGCTGTTGTTCCTGTCGACGAGTTTGTCGTAATACTCCGATTTGTTCTTGCTGAAAACGTTAGCGAGAAGAGCCGATACTGAATCGGGATTCTTTATCCTGTAAGGGTCGGCAATTACAGAAACGCGGAATACGTTCGATACCAGTGGATTCATGCTTCTGTCGAAAATGATGCCTCTTGACGGTGTGATTATTTCGCGGGACTGGGACTGTTTCTTGGCGATGAGTTTGTATTTCTCCGATTCCAGTATCTGGATTGATACGAGTTTCGTTATCACGAGAGCAAGGAACGCGAGAAGAATGAACATTACAACATTCATCCGCCTTGTGACGTTGATTCTCTTTCTCTCTTTATTTACGAAACTGTAAAAATCCATTACATATCCGATTTGTTTATTTTTATCTTGCTGTCGCTTCTTACTGAGCCTTCAACGACTTTCATGTTGAGTTTTTCTTCCGCTATCTTCTTGATTCTGTCGTATGAACTAAGTTTTTCGATTTCTATCCTGTAAGTATTGTTCGCCTGATTCACTTTGTTTATGTCGTCCTTCAAATCGCTAATTTCCCTGTTCAGTTCGTTCACCGTTATTATGTTGTTTATAAGAAACACGGATAACGCCGATATTAGCACGAAAAAAATTATAAGATAGAAAATCGATATTTTACCGCCTGCCTTCTTCATGCGATAACTACCTCCGCGGCGCGAAGTTTTGCGCTCCTTGACCTCGTGTTTGAACGGACTTCGGAATATTCCGGTGTCACGACCTTCTTCGTCAATATCTTCAGCGCTTTTCCCGCCTGTACTGCCTTCTCGCTGTGTTCCCTGAAAAAATTCTTCACGATTCTGTCTTCGAGCGAATGATAAGACACGACTACAATCCTGCCGCCTTCAACCATTATACCGAACGCATCTGTGAGAACTTTCTTAAGGTCGTTTAGTTCGTCGTTTACGGCTATCCTCAATGCCTGAAACAATTTCGAGAGAAACTTAACCGGCAGCGCGCTCTTAAAACCGTATTCCCGTTTTATTATTTTTATGAAATCTTCAGTCGTTTCAATTGCCTGTCTCCTTCTCGCTTCCGCTAAGGCTTTTGACAGCCTCGACGCTTTAGATATCTCTCCGTATCCCTCGAAGATTTCGGTAAGTTCTTTCTCCCTGTATTCGTTCAGTATCGTTCTTGCGTCAAGTTCAGAATTCTTGTCGGCGCGCATGTCAAGCGGCGTGTTCTTCATGAAACTGAATCCCGCTTCCTCGTTCAACTGATACGACGAGAGCCCGAGGTCAAGCACTATTCCGGTGATGGACACGAATCCCTCTTCCGAAACGATTTGCCCGACGTCCGCAAAGTTTCCCTGCCTTATCGATATTTTTTCCCTGTAATCTTTCAATATTTCAGCCGCGAATGAAATTGAATTTTCGTCTTTGTCTATCGCAATGAGCCTTGAACCGCCCGGAACGCTCTCACAGATTAACTTTGAGTAACTTCCTCCGCCGAGCGTGCCGTCAACGAGAACGTGATTTCTGATTACCGGATTGATTAGATATGATACCGCTGTATTTAAAAGAACCGGAATATGATATTCGGTAACCAATTAAACCGTCAAATTTTTTTAAAATTATTTTCCCAGTTTGTTAAAAATGTTCTCAGTGACGCTCTGCGCGACATTCTCGTAAGTTTCAGGATGCTGCTTGTCGTAAGTCTCCTTCATTGCAGGATCCCAGATTTCTATCTTGGTAAGCATTCCGAGAATGAGAACCTCTTTTTTGATGTGAGCGAATTCGATTAAATGGGAAGGGAGAAGAAACCTGTTATGCGAGTCCAGTTCGCACTCGTGCACGAACATCAGAAATTGCCGCATGAAAAATCTTTCCTGCGAATTGAAAACGTTGTAGTTCATTAGACCTTTTTTTACCCTTTCCCATTCGTCGAGTGGGTACACCATTATGCATTCATCCATACCGCGCGTCAATACGAGCGTGTTGTTAGCCTCCGGATTCATTACTTTCCTGAATTTGCTCGGAAGAACAACCCTCGATTTTACGTCTAAATTCGATATTGAATGTCCCTGAAACAAGATTTTATGCCAATTTAGTGTAATTATTGGGATTATAAACCACTTTCACCCACTTCGTCCCACTACAAAAATACATAATTTAATATTAAAGTCAAACGAATTTTTGGAAATTATGAAGTTTTTTTCACACACGGCTTAACACGCTTACAAGAGTGAGTCTTTACCGTCTATGGTTATAACATTCGGTGGGAAAAATGTAAGTTTAGATGCTGTCCTGTACGGGGTTTTCTACCTCCATTGCGGTTACGGTTTATCCCGGGAACTCGGGATCTCGGCATATTTAAGCGAAATAAGTTATTATGCTGGGGTTTAGTAACTAGTAAAAAATCAGAACTCTTTCTTACTCGTTCCCAAAGTCCCGTTTGGGAACAAAGTGAATAAATCCCTAAGTTCAGAACCTTAGATTTAAATCACATTCCCCAACAATTTTTAATTTTGCATTGTACCTTTGCATTTTTAACTTTTCATTTTAAATAAAAAGAAAAAGGCTGCTCAAGAGCAGCCTTTAAATTATTTGCGATTTATTTCTTCTACGAAATCTCGAATTCCTTGCTCACCGTAGCAGGCGTTTCTTCTTCTTCCATAAGTTCGTCGTCCATCAGGTGCTTGTCAACGTGCGATACAAGAAGGTCTCTGTATTTCTTAAGACCTGTTCCCGCAGGTATCAACTGACCGATTATAACGTTTTCCTTAAGACCGAGCAGGTAGTCCACCTTGCCCTTTATAGCGGCGTCGGTAAGTACCCTCGTCGTTTCCTGGAACGAAGCAGCCGATATGAAACTATCCGTCGTCAGCGATGTTTGTGTAATGCCGAGAAGAACCGCGTCCGCCGTGGCAGGCACCGCGTCGCGCACCTTGATTCCGGTTTTGTTTTTCTTTTTCAGAAGCGTGTTCATTTCCTTCACGGCTTTTTTCGGCAGAAGTTCACCGACGAGCACCGCATCGCTGTCGCCCTTGTCGCTCACGACAACCATACCTTTTAGTTTCTCGTTTTCATCCGAGAAATAATTCTTGTGAATTATATCGCCCTCGAGGAAGTTCGTATCGCCCGGGCTCGTGACCTTCACCTTCTGAAGCATCTGCCTTACGATGATTTCTATGTGCTTGTCATTTATCTTAACGCCCTGAATTCTGTAAACTTCCTGAATTTCGTTTACGAGATATTCCTGAACTTCGGACACGCCCTTGATTTTCAGAATGTCAATCGGGTCGTATGCGCCGCCTGTAAGGGCTTCGCCCGCGAGCACCGTATCGCCGCTTCTTACAAGAATGTGCTTGCCGATAGGAATTCTGTAATCGATTGACTTAGAACCGTCGAGACTTTTAAGCGTGAGTTCGCGGCTTCCTCTCGAAATTTTTCCGACTTCGACTTTACCGTCGATTTCGGCAATCTTCGCGGGATCGTTAGGACTTCTCGCTTCGAAGAGTTCCGTTACTCTCGGCAGACCTCCCGTGATGTCGCGCGTCTTGCCCGACTCTCTCGGAATTTTCACCATAATCATACCTGCCTTAACATCGACGCCGTCGTCAACCAGCAGGTTCGCTTTCGCGGGAATTAGGTATGAACTTGAAATCTTGCCGCCCTTCGGTGTTACAATCTGAATCGTCGGACTCTTTGTCTTGTCCTTGCTTTCTATAACAGTCTTCTGGAAGTGGCCTGTCTGCTCGTCTTTCACGAGTTCGTACTGCTTGCCTTCTTCCATGTCGTGATATTTTATCAGGCCGTTATGTTCAGCAACTATGACCGAGTTGTACGGATCCCATTCGTATAATTTCTGATTCTTCTCAACCTTCTCGTTGTTCTTCACTTTGAGTTTCGAGCCGTAAGGAACAAGATATCTGGTCAGAGGATTGTTCTTTTCGTCAACTATATTTATCGCGCCGTTCCTGCTGAGAGAGATGAATGATGTTTCCGTCGCTCCCTTGTATTCAACTATCTTTATATTTTCAAACTTGACCTTACCTTCGAATTTAGTCGTGATTTCCGACTGAGTTACAATCTTGCTTGCCGTACCGCCGATATGGAACGTTCTCAGAGTTAACTGCGTACCCGGCTCGCCGATTGACTGCGCCGCGATGATTCCGACCGCTTCGCCCGTGTTTACGAGTTTGCCCGTCGAAAGGTCCCTGCCGTAGCATTTCGCGCACACGCCTCTCTTGCTTTCGCAGGTCAGCACCGAACGAATTTCGACTCCCGTTACCGGAGAATCCGATATAGCCTGCGCTTTTTCCTCGTCGATTTCCTGTCCCGCTTTTACAATTACTTTCTTTGTCACGGGGTCCACGACATCGTGAATCACGACTCTGCCGAGAATTCTTTCGGCAAGTGTTTCTTTGATGTCTTCGCCTTCCTTAAGCGCTTCAGTGTAAACGCCTCTGATTGTTCCGCAGTCTCTTTCGGATATTATAACGTCCTGAGCGACGTCAACGAGCCTTCTTGTAAGGTATCCCGCGTCCGCCGTCTTAAGAGCCGTGTCCGCGAGACCTTTTCTTGCGCCGTGAGTCGAGATGAAGTATTCGAGAATCGAAAGACCTTCCTTGAAGTTCGCGATAATCGGGTTCTCGATAATTTCTCCGGCCTGTCCGGTCAATGACTTCTGCGGTTTCTGCATCAGACCTCTCATACCCGCCAACTGGCTGACCTGTTCCGCCGAGCCTCTCGCGCCCGAATCAATCATCATGTGAAGAGAATTGAATCCTGATTTCGAACGTCTCAGATTGTCCATCAGATCGTTCTTTACCTGGTCGCGGACGTGAGTCCATATATCAATGACTTTATTGTATCTTTCGTTTTCCGAAATAACGCCTCTGGATTTCTGTTTTTCAATCGATTCGACTCTGTGATACGCGTCGTCTATAATTTTCTTCTTCGTTCCCGGTACTTCTATATCGTCGATGTTTACCGAAAGACCGCCCTCGGTCGCGTACTTGAATCCGAGTTCTTTCAGTTTGTCAAGGAATATCGCAGTTTTCTGGTTTCCGACTTTCCTGTAAATCATTCCGATTATCGATACGATTTTTTTCTTTCTGAGAAGTTCGTTTATGAACGGAATGCCTTCGGGCACTACCCTGTTGAATATTACCCTGCCTGCAGTCGTTTCGTAAATCTTTCCGTTTATCCTGACTTTTATTCTCGCGTGTATTCCGACAGCCTTGTTGTTTATTGCCATAAGAACTTCTTCCGGCGAGGAGAACATTTTTCCTTCACCGACATCGCCCTTCAGGTCCTTTGTCAGATAATAACATCCGAGCACGAGTTCCTGGTTGGGAACAATAATCGGGTTGCCGTTCTGCGGCGAAAGTATGTTGTGCGTCGAAAGCATCAGAATTGTCGCTTCAAGTTGCGCGTCGTAAGAAAGCGGAACGTGTACTGCCATCTGGTCTCCGTCAAAGTCTGCGTTGAACGCCGTGCAAACGAACGGATGAAGCGTTATCGCCTTGCCTTCTATGAGCACGGGCTGAAACGCCTGAATACTCAGTCTGTGAAGCGTCGGCGCCCGGTTTAACATGACAGGATGCCCGTCAATCACGTTTTCCAGAATGTCCCAGACTTCCGGAGTTCTTTTATCGATTAATTTCTTCGCGCTCTTTACTGTCTTTACGTAATCCCTGTCTATGAGCCTTCTGATTACGAAAGGTTTGAACAATTCAAGCGCCATGTCTTTCGGGATACCGCACTCGTGGAGTTTGAGTTCGGGCCCGACAACGATTACGGACCTTCCGGAATAGTCAACCCTCTTGCCGAGAAGATTCTGGCGGAACCTTCCCTGCTTGCCTTTAAGAATATCCGAAAGCGATTTCAGCGCCCGGTTTTCCGACCTTACAGCCGTGACTCTTCTTGAGTTGTCCAGCAGCGCGTCGACGGCTTCCTGGAGCATTCTTTTTTCATTTCTAAGGATGACTTCCGGCGCCTTGATATCTATTAATCTCTTCAGCCTGTTATTTCTTATTATAACTCTTCTGTACAAATCGTTGAGATCGCTTGTCGCGAACCTTCCGCCTTCAAGAGGAACGAGCGGTCTCAGTTCCGGCGGTATGACGGGAATGACGTCCATCACCATCCATTCGGGACGGTTTGGTTTTCCGTCGGGTTTTATCTTGAACGATTCGAGCACTCTTAACCTTTTTATGTTCTCCGTCTTTTTTATTGCTGAAGGATCATCCTGAAGTTCGGCTCTCAGCCTCGCGATTTCGGGCAGGATTTCCACGCGCTTGAGCAACTCTTTAATCGCCGTGCCGCCCTGGCTCACGAAAAATTTCTTCGGGTCGTCGTCATCGAGAAAATGTTCGGCGTCCGTCATCTTGCTAACTACGTCGAGATATTCTTCCTCCGTTATGAGGTCGAGTTTCTTGTATTTCGTCGTGCCCGGGTTTATTACCACGTATGATTCGTAATAAATAATCTTTTCAAGATCCTTCGATGATATGCCCAGTACGTAGCCGATTTTTGAAGGCAGCGACCTGAAATACCATATATGAACAACAGGAACGCAGAGAGCAATGTGCCCCATTCTCTCGCGTCTTACGCTTTTCATGTTTATTTCGACTCCGCATCTGTCGCACACTATACCTTTATATCTTATTCCCCTGTACTTTCCGCAGTGGCATTCCCAGTCCTTAACAGGCCCGAAAATCTTCTCGCAGAACAAACCGTCCTTGTCCGGCTTGAATGTTCTGTAGTTGATTGTCTCGGGTTTAGTAACTTCACCATACGAATTCGAAATAATAACATCAGTCGAAGAAAGATTAATAGTTATCTTCGAAAAACGTTTTTTCTTTTGTTCGATTTTTGTCGGCATATATTAAATAATATTATTTTTCTTTTTAATTTTTAATCGATGTTAATGTCCAGACCAAGACCCTGTAGTTCCTTCATTATAACGTTGAACGCTTCGGGTATGTTCGGCTCCGGCAGGTTCTCGCCCTTTATTATTGACTCATAAACCTTGCTGCGGCCGATAACATCGTCGCTCTTTACCGTGAGCATTTCCCTGAGTATGTGCGATGCGCCGTATCCCTGCAATGCCCAGCACTCCATCTCTCCGAACCTCTGACCTCCGAACTGCGCTTTACCTCCGAGAGGCTGCTGCGTTATGAGCGAATAAGGTCCGATGGAACGCGCGTGTATCTTGTCGTCGACAAGGTGCGAAAGTTTCAGCATGTAGATGTATCCTATCGTCACCTGCTGGTCGAATTTATTTCCTGACATTCCGTCGTAAAGGTCTGTCCTCGAATTTGACGGAAGTCCCGACTGTTCAAGGCCGGTTGTAATTTCTTCAACCGTCGCGCCGTCGAAAATAGGCGTCGCGAACTTCACGCCGTGCTGCTTTCCGACCCAGCCGAGCGCCGTTTCGTACAACTGCCCGAGGTTCATCCTCGAAGGCACGCCGAGAGGATTCAGCACTATGTCAACAGGCCTTCCGTCGGGAAGGAACGGCATGTCTTCGGGCGGCACTATCTTCGCTACGACACCCTTGTTGCCGTGGCGTCCCGCCATTTTATCACCAACCGACAGTTTACGCTTCTTAGCAACGTAAACCTTCGCGAGTTTGACAACTCCGTTCGGAAGTTCATCGCCGAGTGTTACCTTGACTTTTAATCTCTTGTACTTCTCCTCGATTTCGATGAATTTATAATTGTAATTCTTGAATATATCGATTATGAGTGAATTCGCCTTCTTGCTGTTCGACCAGTCCGCTTCGGTATCCAGTTCGCGGAAATCTATCGCGTTGTTGTTAAGCAGGTTCGTGAACGTGTCGCGCTTGAATACGACGTTCCTCTTTATTAAAAGATTGCCTTTATTGTCCCTTATGCCTTCCGATTCTTTTCCTTCAAGAAGAATTCCGAGTTTATCGGCAAGTTTGAGGTTAAGTTCCTTAATATCTTTCTTTCTGTCATTTTCATACCTGTCGATTCTTTTCTTCTCTTCCCTCTTGCCCTCTGAATCTTTCGATTTTCTCGAGAACAATTTCCTGTTTATGACCACACCCTTCAGTCCCGGGGGCGCCTTCAGGGAGGCGTCTTTCACGTCGCCCGCCTTGTCGCCGAATATGGCTCTTAGAAGTTTTTCCTCGGGTGTCGGTTCAGTCTCGCCCTTGGGCGTTACCTTGCCGATAAGAATATCGCCCTCTTTAACTTCGGCGCCTATCCTGATTATTCCGTTTTCATCGAGGTCCTTTGTCGCTTCCTCGCTGACATTCGGAATTTCCTTCGTTAGTTCTTCCTCGCCGCGTTTCGTGTCTCTTACTTCGAGGCTGAATTCTTCGATGTGAATCGATGTGAATATATCTTTCGAAACTACTTTTTCGCTAATTACAATGGCGTCCTCAAAGTTGTATCCTCTCCAGGGCATGAACGCTACGAGTATGTTCCTGCCGAGAGCAAGTTCGCCGTTCTCCGTCGAAGAACCGTCGGCGAGTATGTCGCCCTTCTTTATGCGTTGTCCTTCGCGGACGATGGGATTCTGATTTATCGCCGTATCCTGATTCGTTCTAAGGAACTTAACGAGTTTATATTCAACGGTGCGCTTGTCGTCGAAACTGAGAAGGCTTTCGTCCGAATCTTCCCTTATGTTGTACTTTACAATAATTTTGTCCGCCGACACGTAATCAACAACTCCGTCCGCCTCGGCAACTATCATTGAGCGTGAGTCTCTTGCTACGATTTCTTCGAAACCCGTGCCGACAATCGGCGCTTCGGGATTTAGAAGAGGCACTGCCTGACGCTGCATGTTGCTGCCCATGAGCGCTCTGTTCGCGTCGTCGTGCTCGAGGAACGGAATCAAAGCCGCCGCCGCGCTTACTATCTGGTTAGTCGCGACGTCCATGTAATCTATGTTAGTCGGCTCTTCAAGCGGAAAATCGCCCTTGAATCTCGCCTTGACCTTCTTGTTCTCGAAATTTCCCTTTCCATCGAGAGGCTCGTTCGCCTGCGCTATCATGAATTCGTCTTCCTTGTCAGCCGAAATGTATTCGATATCTTCAGTTACTTTTCCCTTGACGACTTTCCTGTACGGCGTTTCGATGAATCCAAGTTCGTTCACTCTCGAATGTATGCAGAGTGACGATATAAGTCCGATGTTCGGACCTTCAGGTGTTTCTATCGGGCAAAGCCTTCCGTAGTGAGTGTAGTGAACGTCACGAACTTCGAATCCAGCTCTTTCTCTCGAAAGACCGCCCGGTCCCAGCGCGCTGATTCTTCTCTTGTGCGTCATTTCCGAAAGCGGATTTGTCTGGTCCATGAACTGCGAGAGTTGGCTCGTTCCGAAGAACGAAGACAACGCGCTCGTAATGGGTCTTGAACTGACAAGTCTTAAAGGTGTGAGATTCTCTTCGTCGTGAATGCTCATCTTTTCCCTTATTGTCCTTATCATTCTCGAAAGCCCGAGTCCGAATTGCTGTGACAATTGTTCGTTTACTGTCCTTACTCTCCTGTTTCCGAGATGGTCAATGTCATCAACTTCCTTGCGCCTGTCAACTAAATCCTTTATGTATGAAATGATTTCAACGATATCTTCAAGCGTCAATATCGTTGTTGTATTGTCTATGTTTAAATTTAATTTCCTGTTTATCTTGTAACGTCCGACTTCGCCTAAATCATACTTCTTGGGATTGAAAAACTGCTTTTCTATGTAACTCCTCGCGCTCTCGCCCTCGGAATCGGTCATAAGATGCTGCGTCTTCTTGTCTTTCGGAAGGGATTCGGCGGGCTTCTCCGCGAGTTCCTCTTCGTCATCCTCGACAACGGTATTGAAAATAATCTGCTCTCCGTCGGTCGGATTATTCTTCATAAGGTTAAGCGTCTTTATCTTGGCGTTCACTATCGAAAGAAGAAGTTCCTCGGTCAATTGCGTGCCCGATTCTATCCCAAGTTCTTCTCCGGTATTTTTATCAACGACGTTTTCTATTACATATCTTCCAGTGTAATCAAGGTAATTATGCGGCGTTATATCCGCTTTCTCCGCTAATCCGAAGAGTTCGAGCATTTTCACCTTTTCGTTAATCGAAAGCGCCCTGAGAAGAGTAGAGAAATAGAATTTTTTCTTTCTGTCAACGTATGCGTAAAGCAAATCGTTGATGTCTGTCGTGAACTCGACCCACGAACCCTTGTACGGAATTACTCTCGCCGAAAACAGTTCCGTGCCGTTCGCGTGCGTGGATTCGCTGAACACGACTCCGGGAGACCTGTGCAACTGGCTTACTATTACACGCTCGGCTCCGTTTATAATGAAACTGCCTCTCGGTGTCATGTACGGCAACTGCCCCAGATATACGTCCTGCTCAAGAACATAGTTGTATTCCTTTGCAGCAGAATTTGGCTTCGTAGATAATCTTAATTTCACCTTCACGGGAACCGAGTACGTAAGTCCCTGTTCCTGGCATTCAATAATTGAATACGGAGGCTTCTCTATAAAATACTCTATGAACTCAAGTAAAGCTGTTTCCCTCGAATCCGTAATAGGGAAATTGTCCTCAAAAACTTTTTGCAAACCGATAGGTTTCCTCTTGCTGATTGGAATGTCCTCCTGCAAAAAATCCTTGTATGACTGCAATTGAACGTTTAGAAGATCAGGAGGTTCTTTGTGAATATCGGATTTTGAAAAAGTTAACCTGTTGTTCTTGTTATTGAGGGGTTTTAAACCGGCTAAAACACCTTTTAATTCCATTTATTATGATTTAGTTATATAT